>RFFS01000060.1 GCA_003696775.1 Calditrichota bacterium | reverse complement strand
TGATCGATGGCGGCGTTCATGAAAAAAGCCAGCATCATCGGCGCCGGCCCGTTAATGGTCATGGAAACCGAGGTTTTGGGATCGGCCAGGTTGAAACCGCTGTACAGCTTCTTGGCGTCATCCAGACTGCAGATGGAAACGCCGGAATTGCCGATTTTTCCGTAGATATCGGGGCGACGGTCGGGATCGTGCCCGTAAAGGGTAACCGAATCGAAGGCCGTGGAAAGGCGTTTGGCGGGCATTTCCAGGCTGACATAATGGAAGCGGCGGTTGGTGCGTTCAGGCCCGCCCTCGCCGGCGAACATACGCGTGGGGTCTTCGCCTTCGCGCTTAAAGGGATAAATACCGGCGGCAAAGGGAAAGGTGCCGGGCAGATTTTCCTGCATCATCCAGTAAAGCAGGTCGCCCCAGCCGCGGAAGCGGGGCGTGGCCACTTTGGGCACTTTGGTGTGCGCCAGTGTCTCATGATAGGTTTTGACGGTGATGTCGCGATTCCGTACCTGATAGGTATAGGTGTCCTGCTTCAGGGCGTTTACCTTTTCCGGCCATTCCCTTAACAGTTTCAGATAGTGCGGGTCCAGGTCCAACACACGTTTATCCCAGGCTTCTTTTAAGGCCGCCAACGCGCTGTCCGACGCCTTACTTTGTTTCAGGGCTTCCATGCTTTTGTTTAACGCGTAAAGCTCTTCGGCCAGTTCCGCCTGTTGTTTGGCATATTCGTTATATGCGCGGTTGGTTTCGGCTATTTCCGAAAGGTAGCGCACCCTTTTGGGAGGAATGATATAAATTTTTTCCGGTTCCTGGCGTTCCGGCGGAAAATGACTGTTAAAATCCTGTCCGGTGCGTTGGGTGACGGTGTCCATCATGTGACGGTACAAAGTATTGGTGCCGGGATCGTTGAACTGGGCGGCAATGGTGGCGAACACGGGCAGTTTCTCAAGGGGTACATCCCACAACTGATGATTGCGTTGATACTGTTTGCGCACATCCCGCAGGGCATCCCGGGCGCCGCGCTTATCAAATTTATTGATGGCCACCATATCGGCGTAATCGAGCATGTCGATTTTTTCCAACTGGGTGGCCGCGCCGAATTCCGGTGTCATCACATAAAGACTGACATCGCTGTGATCGGTGATTTCCGTATCGGACTGGCCGATGCCGGAGGTTTCGAGGATGATGAAATCGTATCCCGCCGCCTTCAGAATCCGCACCGCTTCATCCACATGTTTGGAAAGGGCCAGATTCGCCTGTCGCGTGGCCAGGGAGCGCATGTAAACACGCGGGTCATTAATGGCGTTCATCCGAATGCGGTCGCCCAGCAAGGCGCCGCCGGTCTTGCGCTTGGAAGGGTCCACGGAGACGATCCCGATATATTTATCCGGAAAATCATTCAGAAAACGGCGTACCAGCTCATCAATCAGGGAAGATTTGCCCGCGCCGCCGGTTCCGGTGATCCCCAAAACAGGCGTGGCGCTTTTCCCGGCTTTTTCATGGATGGTTTTCAGGAGCGTGACCATACCTTCGGGTTTGTTTTCCGCGGCGGAAATCAGACGACCAATAGTAAGTTTATCATCGCGGTTTAAATGTTCGACCGATGCCGGCAGATCACGGCCGGTGGGAAAGTCGGCTTTTTGAACCAGATCATTGATCATGCCCTGCAGACCCATTTCCCGGCCGTCATCGGGGCTGTAAATACGCGTGATTCCGTAGGTGTGCAACTCTTCAATTTCATCGGGTAATATAACACCGCCGCCACCGCCGAATATTTTGATTTGACCGGCGCCCTTTTCCTGTAACAGATCGTACATGTATTTGAAATATTCCATGTGACCGCCCTGATAGCTGGTCATGGCAATGGCCTGGGCGTCTTCCTGTATGGCGGCATTCACCACTTCCTGAACACTGCGGTCATGCCCCAGATGGATTACCTCGCATCCGGTGGATTGTATGATACGGCGCATGATATTGATGGCGGCATCATGGCCGTCAAAAAGGGATGCCGCGGTGACAATACGTACTTTGTTCTTAGGTTTATATATCTTTTCAGTCTGCATATTTTCCTTCCATGTGGCAACGGGTTCTCTGTCACTTTCGTACATAGATCAGGCGATTTAAGCCAAAGAAACATAATTTACATATATCGGGCCCGTGATTCCACAGGTCAGCGCACAAATTTATTAAAACCCGGGTATGGACAATAAAAGGGGCAATGGGGGAATTCATTAACAATAGGTCATCTCTTGCCGAAAAAAGGACATGCTTATGTTAGTCGGTCAACCAAATTCAATATTCCATGATCAGTCAAACAACATCCCCTAAAACAAAAGCAAAAAATAGTAAGCGGCAATTATATCTTTTAACCGTTCTTACGGTGGCCGGTGTTTTGTTTATTATCGAAGCCCTGATCATATATATGCTCCGCTTTTTGCCTGTGTCCTTTTCCTATTTGGAAGGTATCATCAACGCGCTGGGGCTGTCGGCGCTGTCCACGCCGTTTATAATTTATCTTTTACATCGCCAATTTATCCACTGGAATCGTAAAAAAAACGTTAAAACGAATAAAAACAAACGCATACGCCGTTTCAAACTGACCAGTATCATTGTACTGGCGGCCATCGCCGCATCCTCATTACTTATCGTAATCATGCTGACCACCCATATCGAAACATTACAAACAAGTCTCCCCGAACATAAGGAAATGCTCAATGGCCTGAAAAACCGAATCTGGGAATTTTTGATGTTCCAATGGGCAATTTTAATCCTTTTGGAAATCATCGTTTTTTATCCGGTTAAACAAATTTTGGTGGGTATGTTTGATAAACTGGAGGAGCAGTACAAGGAAAACCGTCGTCTGGCCATGGCCGTGGAACGCACGGTAAACGGGGTTGTTATCACCGATACGGCAGGCGTTATTGAATGGGTGAATCAGGGCTTTACCAGAATGACCGGATACGCCTTTGAAGAAGCGGTGGGACGTAAGCCGGGTGATCTGTTACGTGTTCAGGATTTACAGGGCGCGGAGGCGCGTGAAGATGAAGCGGCCCGGGCACGAATCAGGCGGGCCATCGAAGCCCAAAAGCCTTTTAAGGAAACACTGATCAATCGCGATAAGGATAATCAAATCTTCTATGTCATAATCGACGTACAGCCCAAATATGATGAAGAAGGGCGCATGGAAGGCTTTATTTCCATCAATACGGATATTACCGAAACCGTCATGCAAAAAAAGGCATTGGATGCCTCGGTTAAAAAAGTGCATGATTTGAATGCGCAACTGGAAAAAGAACTGAAGAAAAATCAGGAAATGGCCGCTCTGGCACAGGAAGCCAATGTGGCCAAAAGCCGTTTCCTTGCCAATATGAGCCACGAAATCCGTACACCGATGAACGGTGTGCTGGGCATGGTGGAGTTATTGCGTGACACTCCATTGAATGAAGCTCAACGGGAGTACATCGATTTGCTGGAAACCAGCGGTCAGTCCTTATTGAATATTATCAATGACATACTGGATTTTTCAAAAATCGAAGCCGGTAAGTTAGATCTGGAATATATTGAATTTGATTTATGTCATACGGTGGAATCCGTTATGGAACTGATGGCCCTGCAGGCCCAAAAGAAATCTCTTGAAGTGATTCTGCATAATCCGGCCGGATTACCCCAAAAAGTAAAAGGTGATCCCACGCGACTCAAACAGATTCTGATCAATTTGCTCGGCAATGCCATCAAATTCACGGAGCAGGGGTATGTGGCGCTCAAGCTGTTGTCCTTTGAAATTATGGAAAATGATGCGATGCGGTTACACCTTGCCGTGGAAGATACCGGCATCGGCATCAGTGAAGAAAAACAAAAATTGCTGTTCAAACCCTTTGAACAACTCGATAGCTCCACCAGTAGAAAATTCGGCGGAACCGGCCTCGGCCTGTCCATTACCTTGTATCTTATAGAGCGGATGCACGGGACGATTGATGTACACAGTACACCAGGCCGGGGAACGACATTCAACTTTTCCATTCAATTAGGCGTCGTGGAGCACCCGCACAACGACGCGCCTTTGAAAGGTATGGTCTTTTATATGGATCATATAGAGCTTAACCGGATGATATTGGATAGTTATTTCAAGGAATGGCAAATGGATACGCAAGTCATGGACGATTTAAATACTTTGCCGGAAATTCCCGTTAGCCGTCGCGATTATCCGGTATTCCTGGTACTACCATCCGATGAATGGATGGTGCACAGGGAAAAACTTTTGAATCTCAAAAAGCAGAAAGCCTTTACCTGGCTCTATTTTATTTTAACCTGGCAGTCCCGTGTTAACGCCGCCACGCATACCCATGATAACTTTGGAGCGGACGCCATTATTTCCAAACCCATATTCAAGGGTAAGCTGTACGATACCCTCCGTTCCCTGATCCCGGACAAAAACACGCTGGATAACCGGCTTCCGGCTTCCGGTATCAAAGAAGTTCACAACTATGGGGGACATGTTTTATTGGTGGACGATAACCCCATTAACCGTAAGGTGAGTTCGTATTTGTTGCAAAAATTCGGTTTAACAGTAGATGTGGCCGAAAGCGGACGACAGGCCATCGAAAAAATAAAGATGGCGGATTACGACCTTGTATTTATGGATATCCAGATGCCGGAATTAAGCGGGATGGAAACCACCGAAATTATCCGGAGGGATATGCCGGAGAAAGATATGCCGATCGTTGCCTTAACCGCCCATGCGCTGCCCTCCGAGAAACAGGAATACATGGCCCGGGGCATGGATGATTATCTTACCAAGCCGATTATCCCCGATGAACTGGAACGCGTACTTCAAGCAAGGCTTAATTAATATTGTTTACCCGTTGTCATCAATGCTAAAAGTGTCCAGTGCCTGGATAATCCGACTGCCATACCAACTGTATAACGTCCCATCGACCAGGATGACCTTTGTATGCGGTAATTTTTTCTGAAAGAAGCTTTGCTGTGTGGCGTTGAAGGGATAGGGCTCCGAGGCAAGCAACAGGTAATCGGGTTGAAGAGCCTTAAGCGCGTCAAAAGTAAGGGATGGATACCGTGGCGAATTTATCCGGTTAATAAATCCGGCATAACCCATCATTTCATGAATAAAGGTGCCTTGCCCCGCCGCCATAAGCGGGTTTTCCCAGATAAGATACACCGCACTGCCGCGATGCGGCCGATTCTTTTTCAACATTTCAATTTTGTTCCGTATCCGGTCTGTCATCCGGATGGCGGCGGATTCCGCGTCGCACAGGGCGCCCACATCCCGGATCATCCTGACCGCGCCATCCATATGGAATACATCACATGTGTAAACCGGGCAAAGGCTGCGTAAACGCGCCACGCTTTCCGCGGTATTTTCTTCTTTAGCGGTAAGGATAAGGTCCGGTTGCATTTGCCGAATAACCGAAAAACGCGGCTTTTTGGTGCCGCCCACTACGGGAACGGTGGCCACCGCCTTTTGGGGATGGATACAATAACGGGTACGTCCCACCAGTTGGCGGGTCAAACCCAAATCACAAACCAGTTCGGTGAGAGACGGAACAAGCGAAACAATACGTCGGGCCGGTTTGTCCAAAGTGATGCGGTTATTTAGATCATCGGTTATATCGATCATGGTAAGGTCTCATTTTTGTGATGCGCGTTAAGTTAAAAATTTCCGATGGAAAATGGACAAATTTATTTTAAATGGGAAGGGACTTTGCGTGGTACATCCTGATATATTAAAATAGCTTTTTTGTTTTAACCCACAAGATAAACCATACCGGATGATTGGATGGATACCACATTTATAGTAGGCTTAACGCTGATAACCGGCTTTTTATTTGGTAAAATATCGGAACGTGTG
The DNA here is from genome assembly GCA_003696775.1 of Calditrichota bacterium. Lineage (GTDB taxonomy): Bacteria > Calditrichota > Calditrichia > Calditrichales > J004 > J004. The sequence goes on along the minus strand of RFFS01000060.1, from coordinate 5,999 downwards.
GGCCTGCCCAGGGCGTCGGGCTATATTTTAGCCGGTGTGGCGCTGAACCCGGAGCTGACCGGGCTAATCCCTAAAACCTTTCCCGAATTGACCGAACCGGTTACCAATATTTGTCTGGCTTTTATCACATTTGAAGTAGGAGGCAGTCTTTCCATAAAAAAAATCAAAGCTCTGGGGCGCGGCATTTTGAATATCACTCTTTTGGAAAGCGTTATGGCCTATCTGTTTGTCACGGCGGGCTTTTTTGTGGCGATCTATTTTTTCAATACGTTTTTCCATACCGGTTTATCGCCCATGTTGGCGGCGCCGTTTAGTTTGTTGATAGGCGCTCTGGCGGCGCCCACGGACCCTTCTGCAACTCTGGCCGTTTCCCATGAATATAAAGCGCGGGGCGTGGTGTCGGATACCATCATGGGCGTGGCGGCTTTTGATGACGCTGCCGGTATGATTTTATACAGCATTTCCGGCGCCATGGCTCTGGCGCTCACCGCCGGTGGGGAATTGTCGTTTGTTCATGTCAGCCTCTCGTTTCTAACGGAGATGTCGATTTCCGTTGTAACGGGCGGCGCTTTTGGGTGGGTGTTTAACAGCCTGACCAAATGGTTTAACCTGAAAAATGAAGGACAATTTATCATCATCATGCTGGCTCTGATGGCTCTTTGTTTTGGCGCCTCGGATCGCCTGGGCGGCGATCCTTTATTATCCACCATGACACTGGGTTTTGTTATCGTCAATTTTAATCGTCGTGAAAAAATTATTTTTGAAGTGCTGGAACGCTATACGGAAGAATTGATCTTTATTTTCTTTTTCACATTAAGCGGCATGCATCTGGTGTTTTCTTCCTTATTGCAAGGCGCGGGGCTGGTGGTTGTTTTTGTAATCCTGCGCGCCGCCGGAAAATTCAGCGGCACCGTATGGGGAGCCAGACGGGCGGGTATGCCCGGTCCGGTAAAAAAATACGCGGCGTGGGGATTGATCCCGCAAGGTGGTATTGTTATCGGTTTGGCGTTAGCCATGCACAATCAGGCGGCGTTCCGCTCCATGTCCGATTTATTATTGGGGGTGATCATGGGCACCACCATCATACATGAACTGGTGGGTCCCGTTTTGGCAAAATTAACCCTACGCAAGGCAGGTGAAATCAGTTAAGTGCCGAATTTGAGGTATACAAAACAGAGACACGCCAAAGCGTGCCTCTGTACCGGATATTATTTTAAATAAAAGGTTTCTTCAACCGGTCGGACGGGCCGGGCGAACCACAAAGGCCGTCGTAGATTGTCCGGGCCTGGGGCCGGGCGCGTCATGGCCAGCCATTCCTTATACACCTTAAAAGATTTTTCCGTATCCACCGCCACATCGCCATATTGATCGCCGGGCCGGGCTTTTTCGATACGGACTTTTTGATGCCAGCAGTGCATGCCGCTTATGGGATCGGGATGCACCTCATGGGTGATGTTTTGGTGCACGCCGCCATCGCTCCAAAAAATGCGGCTGCTGTCGGGATCGTTGCTTTTATAGGGACGGATACCGTCGATGACTTTCATTTTCCAAACGGAGCCTTCCTGTTCGAGCTTCACGGTGTTGCTGGCCCAACGGTTACCGGTTTTATCTTCCTGGCGGCGCCAGCGGCCTATGTGATGGGAACAGGCCACCACGCCGGGTTTCATGCCTTCGGTTACCCAAACCTTATCCACAAAATATCCGATACCGGTATTCACCCGTACCAGATCGCCGCTGTTTATACCCAGCCGGTCGGCGTCGCAGGTGTGCATCCAGATGGGATTGCGGTTGGAAATTTCCGTCAGCCATTTGGCGTTGCCGGATCGCGAATGGATCAGCGTGGGCAGTCGAAAAGTAGGTACCAGAGGGAAATCGCCCTTGTCGCGCTCCATATTATCTTCATGGATATGACTTTTGATGTAAACCGGTGTTTTATATTCCGGCCATTTCCAATCCACAATGGTTTGGGAATAAAATTCCTGGCGACGGGAGGGGGTGGGAAACCCGACACGCGGCTTACCGTCGATCATCACGCCTATGATTTTTCCGTTTTTGACCACGGAGCCGTCTTCTTTCACCTCCGCGCCCTGCATGGCTTCATCCGGCAAAATTTCCATATGCTTGTTGTAGGATGTCGCTTCCAGTTCTACGGCGCCATAGGTGCGCATATATTCCAACGGGGTTTTATTTTCCTTGCGGGCCTTTTCCACCAAGACCGGAATTTGTTCAAAACAGTATTGGTAATATTCCTCAATGGTCATTTTTTCGCCCTCGCGATACGGCGAAATGAAATGTTTTTTGATGCCCAGGCTGCCATCGGGATCGATGCGCCAGGATAATTCTATCCAAAATTCATCTTCTTCCCACACTTCACCCGGATTAGCCTCATAGGTGAAAGTAACCGGTTGGCCCATACGCCGGCGCGCTTCGCGAAGAACGGGCTGGCGGAAGCCCATCCATTTACCGGAATGGGTTTCGTAGCTGATGATGTCATGACGTTCACCGCTGTGCCCCATGGGCAGCACATAATCGGCATAATAGGCAGTTTCGTTCCAGGTGGGTGTCAGGGCGATATGCAAGCCGATTTTATCCTTATCCTGCAGGGCTTCAATCCAACTGAAGCCGTCGGGATAGGTCCAAACAGGGTTGAAGACACGCGTGAAATAGACATCGAGTTTGCCGCGGCCTTCCTTAAGAAAATGGGGCAGCAGGAAACTCATCTCAAAAAAGGCCAGCGGGTATTCATCCGGGAAGTGCAACGTGTTCCAGAACGTTTGCGCCGCCGGTTTGTTGGGGACGGTGGGTTTAAATTTATTCCAGGCGCTGGGCGAGGTGCCGCCCACCGTACCCACGCTGCCGGTCAGCACGTTTAAAAAATGCAGACACCGGGCCACCGCCCAGCCGCCGAGGTTACCGCTGCCGGCGCTGCGCCAGTTATGGGTGGCAAACCGTTCGCCGGCTTCACCGATTTTACGCGCCACCTCCACAATCACTTCCGGCTTGATTTGAGCTTCACGGGCGGCATATTCAGGTGTGTATTCCGCGTAAAGGGAACGCAGGGCGTCAATATAATTCTCGAAGGTCGGCTCCCGGTCGGGATGTTCCCTGGCCATATATTCACGCCAGTTCGTCCAGTCTTTCATAAATTTTTCATTGTACAGACCTTCATCGAGTATCACTTTGGCCATGGCCAGTAACACCGCGGCTTCGGAACCGGGATAGGTGGGCATCCAATAATCGGCCATGGATGCGGTGTTGGACAAACGCGGGTCCATCACCGCCAGCTTGGCGCCTTTCATCATGCCTTCGATGATGCGTTGCGCGTGCGGGTTGAAATAATGGCCCGATTCAAGATGGGCCGAAATTAAAAGAATGAATTTGGCATTGGCATGATCCGGCGACGGACGGTCGTAACCGTGCCAGATGGCATAGCCGAACCGGGCGCCGGAAGAACAGACATTGGTGTGGCTGTTGTGGCCATCCACATTCCAGGATTGCAGTACGCGGTCTATGTAACCCTCATGTCCGGGACGCCCCACATGATAAGCGATTTCATTGTTGCGTTTTTCCTTAAGGGCGGTGCGGATACGCCCGGCGATATCATCCAAAACCTCATCCCATGTAACGCGTTCCCACTCGCCGCTGCCGCGTTCGCCCTTGCGACGCAAAGGGTATAAAATACGATCCGGGTCTTTGATCTGATTGATGGTGGCCGGCCCCTTGGCACAGTTGCGGCCCCGGCTGCCCGGATGATAGGGGTTGCCTTCAAACTTGCGAATTTCAAGGCTTTCCTTGTCAATGTAGCTTAACAGGCCGCATCCCGCTTCGCAATTAAAGCAATTGGTGGGCACAATCATATAACGGCGTTTTTGGCGTTGATGATTGCTGACGGCTTCGTATTCTTCCCAATCATCCCATTTTTCCGGCGGCGGATAGGCGGTTTGCGTGCCGGGTTCGGTTAGGCGTTGGATCGTTTCCGGCTCCTGATGCAGGCCGGGGATTATGTGCAGTTTTTCAGCGATGCTTTCAATCAATCCGGGTTTATGACGTGTAGCCATTGGACCTCCTGGTTTTTACAGACTGCGGCGTACAGCCGTTGATGTTCTTGTTTTCATAACGGTAAGGCGTTCCTAACTGAGGGGAATAAGTTGCGGAACACGTACCCACAGGTGTTCGGTTATGTAGAGACCGATCAGAATCATCACCGCGGCTACGGATGCGAAAAAGGGCGGCGCCCAAAGCAGCATGATCAGCGGTAACAGATTACCCAGCAACACAACACCCATCCAAAACAGGGGGGCGTAACGGCCAGTGCTGATAATATGCGCCGCTTTTTTGGCGTCCTCCGTGGGATGGGTAACGGTCAATTCCGTAAAAATTATCAGCATGTTAAACACGATGGCCGCAAGCAGCGCGGTGTGGACGAATGCGTTCCAGGAAGCGTCTGCGGCAATAAAGGGCGCCAGTAAAACAAAAAAAGCGCCACCGGCCACAAAAGGGTGAGTCAGCATGTGCAGGATCAACGCCGGACTTTGCCAGAAATCACGTCCTTTGGCCTGGGCAAAGAGAAAGGCGGTATAGACGGCTACGACAAGCCCAAACAAGGCGCTGCCCCACATGGCCGGAGTTTCCACCCCATGCCAGCCCAAATAACGGGCGGCCAGCCACAGGGTTACCAGTCCGCCGAAGGCGGTAATGGAATAGCCACCGCGTACCAGCCAGGAATTCCATTGAGGGCGCAATAACACATACGCAAACCGGGTGGGTTTGTCCAGGTCTTTCACCAACAGCGCGCCGGTTAATCCCAGGGCAACCAGTCCGGTGATCAGACCTGTATAAAGGAGCGTATTGCTCATTGGGATGCCGAGCATCAACGCCAATATCGGTAACAAAACGCCTCCGGCCGCCAGGGCTTTGGTCAGAACATAAGCGGATACTTCCCAACCCCATAATACACCCTTGGAAGGCGCGTCGTAGGCCCGGCGGATGGTTCGCTTGAAAATGCCCTCCGGTTTGCGGATGCTGTTGTCGCCATGCACAATTACCTTTTCGGGCATTTCCTGAATATTAGCCAGTTCCTTATACATATCAACCGGGCTTTTTTGGGCCACAAGGCTTTCCGCGTATTTAGCGTAATGCCCCACGCCGCTGCTTTGGGAACTCCACATGTAACTGTCGGCGTTCTGGGTATGTCCGGGATTCAGGGATGCCTCGTCGGCGTCAATATAATAGAGTTTGGGCTGGGTGCCTTTTTCAGGTTTGCGTACTTTAACCTGCTCGCGTGAAAGCAATTGAGCTATTTCAGTTTCCGGGTTATCCATGTCGCCGGAAATAATGGCGTGTTCCGGGCAGACATTCACGCAGGCCGGTTCCAGACCAATATCGATGCGGTGTGCGCAATAATTACATTTGGCGGCCGTGTTGGTATAGGGATCGATATACAGGGCGTCGTAGGGGCAGGCCTGCATACAGGATTTACAGCCGATGCATCGCCGGTTGTCAAAATCGACGATACCGTCATCACGCGTATGAAGTGCTTCAACGGGGCAAATATCCACACAGGGTGCGTCTTCGCAATGGTTGCAGCGCATAACGGAAAAAAGACGGCGCGTATTGGGATAGGCCCCTTTTTCCACGTATTTCACCCAGGTGCGGTTCACACCGATGGCCACATCATGCTCGGACTTACAGGCCACGGTGCAGGCGTGGCAGCCGATACACTTACGGTTATCTATAATAAAGCCGTAATTCATAGCTCTTCCTTTTGTTGGGGTTTTTGTTTAATCATTTTCCTTTTTAGATACGACCGGCGCCGCTTGCGTGGAAGGCGTGTCGTTGGATGTCTGACCGGCCAGTGTTTCCATGTAATGTTTAACGGCCGCCTTTTTACTTAAAAAGAAATGATCGCTGCCCAGGTAGTCGTAATAGCCGGAGCGTTTCATGATATCGCGAACCGGCCCTTTGACATTGGTGAAAAAAAGCTCGATCTGTTTCTCTTT
>RFFS01000059.1 GCA_003696775.1 Calditrichota bacterium | reverse complement strand
GTATAGGTATTGCTTAATTTTATCTTATAATCAAAAATATTTAGCTTAATAGCATCTGGTTAGGCACATTAATACAAACAAAAAAACCCGCCGAATGGGGCGGGTTTACAATCGCAAGCAAAAGGGATTACTTTACTATCGCTAAAATATCCCCGCGGGAAACGATCAGATATTCCACGTCGTCCATTTTGATTTCATCACCGGCGTATTTGGAATAGATGATGGTATCACCCACGCTGATGTTTTCCTGCAGGTCTTCATCTGTCCCCACGGCAACCACTTTACCCATGGTGGGCTTTTCTTTGGTGGCGGTATCGGGAATAATGATGGAGCCTACTTTTTGCTCACCTTCTTCTTTTGCTTTCTCAATCAGGACACGATCGTCTAACGGCTGTATGTTCATTTTAATCCTCCTTATTTCAGTCCTAACATTTGATTGATTTTTGGTTTGTCAAAGCCGACTATGGGACGGTTATTGATTAAAATGACCGGTACACCCATCTGGCCCGTCCGTCTTTGCATGTCTGCCGCGGCCGAAGGATTACGCGAAACATCCACTTCGCGGAATTTAACCCGCTTCTCGCGAAAATACCTTTTGGCGGCTGTACAAAAAGAGCATGTGGGCGTTGTAAAAATGATCACTTTGGGCTGTGCCTGTGTCGCTTGCATCGTTATACCTTCCTTTGTTTATGTTAACCAATACACAGCCAGGCATAAAAAAACCTGAGCATCATCCAAATCATACGCCCTTAAGATAAGGATTTAGACCAGGTTGCATTTTTAAGAGAAAGGGAATTTAAAATCTTCATTTTTGAATGTCAAGATTCCTTTTGCTCAGTTGACGATTATTCCGCTGTTCTTGCGGTTTTTTACGATATAATCGAAAAACAGACCTGAATCATCCATAACGCGAATGGCCGGGATGGAAGTCCTTTTATTAAAACACCGCATCCCATCCGGATGCCGTGCGAGCAATTTCCCCTTTAATCTTTGCCATTCATACCGAAGCCTTATCTTCAGGACTTTTCATTGGCATACTGTTTGGATGTATATCCCGTATGGGGGTTACGTCTTTTTTTAATGGCGGAAGAATCGGTATGCATGGGGTGATTTCAGGAAGAATTCTTTTTATCGGTCGCCCCGTGTATCACCAACACAAGTTCCCCTTTTACTTTTTTATCACGAATATGATGTTGCAGGCCGGATAAAGTGGTATGGTGGATGGTCTCGAATTTTTTGGTCAACTCACGCGCCATAACGCAGGGCCGGTCGCCCCAGGCTTCCAATAATTGATCCACGGTCTTATGAATACGATGGGGCGATTCATACAACACAATGGTACGGCTTTCTTCCGCGAGACGGGCAATTTTTGTGTGACGCCCTTTCTTTTGAGGTAAGAAACCTTCAAAAACGAAATTGTGCGTGGGCAGGCCACCGGCCATCAGAGCGGCCAGAACCGCGGAAGCGCCCGGTATGGGGATGACACGGATATCGGCTTCCACCGCGGCGCGAACAAGATGATAACCAGGATCGGAAATCGTGGGTGTGCCGGCATCGGAAACCAATGCCAGACTCTTGCTCTGTTTGAGTAAATCAATCAGCAGAGGGGTCTGTTGCGCCACATTACGCGCGTGGTAGGATTTCATTGGTGTGCGGATATTATAATGGTTCAGCAACACGGATGTGGTGCGTGTGTCCTCGGCGGCGATAAGGTCCACGCCGGAGAGGATATGGACGGCGCGGTAGGTCATGTCGGCCAGATTCCCGATAGGAGTGGCCACCACATAAAGCGCCTGTTCGATGGTTTCCATTGTTACATTCCCCAATCCCGGCAATAGCGGAAATCCTGATTGATGGTGCGGTCGGATATCTTGGCGATAACCGGCGGGCGTCTTTTAAACTGATTGCGCTGGATGCGTTTTTTGATGTCTTTGATCATTGTCTCCGGAAAACCGTAATCCGTGATGATGGCATCGGGCAGGCGTTCGTCCACAAGATGATAAAGCAGGCGGTCGATTTGTTCATACGTGTAGCCCAGTTCATCTTCATCTTTCTGGTTTTCCCATAAATCGGCCGATGGCGCTTTGGTGATGATCGCTTCCGGTATCCGAAGCGCTTTGGCCAGCATCCAAATCTGGCTTTTATACAGGTCGCCAATGGGATTGATGGCGCTGGCCAGGTCACCGAAAATAGTGCCGTATCCCAACAGTAACTCGGTTTTGTTGGATGTGCCCAGCACCAACGCGTGCCGTTCCGCCGCAAAATCGTACAGGCAGCACATGCGTTCCCGCGCCATGCGATTGCCTCTGCGCAGCAAACCGGCATCGGGCCGGGTTTCAAAAAAAGCGTCCACTGCGGCGGTGATATCCACAACATCAAAGCTAATTTCCAACTGTCCGGCCAGCAATTCGGCGTGAGCCCGGCTATCGGGATGGCTGCCGCGGTAGGGCATGATCAGTCCGTGTACATTATCCTTGCCCAGCGCTTCCGCCGCCAGCGCGGCAACCACGGCGGAATCCACGCCGCCGGAAAGCCCCAGCACCACTTTTTGGAATCCCGTTTTGCGCACTTCTTCCCGGAGAAAAACACCCAGCGCTTTACGTACCCAATCGGTATTAATGGTCAACATGTTTGCGTCCTCTCTTTTCGGCTTTATACACCGCATTTTTAAGCGCTTGCAGGATGTCCTGTTGTTCGGCGGCATACACGCCTTTTTTACGCGCTGCCCGGTCACCGGCATCGCCCAACAGACCATTGGCCAGCCAGGCGGTTTCAAAACCCGCCGTGCCGGATGAAAGCAAGGCCCCGCAGATTCCGGACAAAATATCTCCGCTGCCTCCCTGGGCCAAAACCGGGTTGCCCGTGGAGTTTACACACAGTGGACGCTCCATTTGGCCCACAACTGAAGGCGCGCCCTTAAGGTTGATCACCGCGGGGGTGTATTGCGTGGCCCGGTAACAGGCTTCCCAGGGCGCTTCGGAAAGATGTAGAGCCGCATCCTTAAATAAGCGGGTAAATTCACCGTAATGGGGAGTGAGAATGCAATGCTCATTCAGCTTTTTCAGCCGTTCGTGTTGCCGCGACAGCCAGTAGAGGCCGTCGGCGTCGATTACGCACTTCTTATTCATTTTAAGGACGTATGAGAGCAGGGCGTTGAAGAAACCGCCGCATTGGGTAGAGCGCCCCATGCCCGGCCCGATGACAACGGCGTCGGCCCATTCGATATGTTTAACGAGAGCGTCGGCCTGATCCTTTTTCCAGTGTTGGTTACCCGGTGCGCCGACCGGTATGGTCATCTGTTCCGTCAATATGCTTTCCAGAATCGGATTCAGGGCGGCGGGTATCGCCACCTTAACCAGCCCCGCACCGCTAATAGTGGCCGCTTTGGCCGCCAGAGTCAGGGCGCCGGTCAGTCCGGGACTGCCACCGACGATCAGCAGCTTACCGGCCCGGTTTTTATACATATCCCGGGCACGGCCCGGCAACCGCAGATCACTCTTTTCAATAAGCAGGGCATCCTGCATGGATATGCGTTGCATGGTACCGGGGAAGCCGATGTCCATAATTTCCACATGTCCGCATAAATCGGCCGCGGGCATAAACAGATGTGCCGGTTTCAGCCGCGCCATGGTGTAAGTGGCCGCGGCCCGCACGGATTCACCGGGGATTAGCGCGCTGTCGCCATTTAACCCGGAGGGTATATCCACCGAAACGCAAGGTGCTGTTCGCGCATTAAGCCAGGCAATTAAGGTTTCGTAAAGGCCGCGCGCAGCACCCCGCACACCCGTGCCGAGTAGCGCATCGATGTATAAATCGCTGTTTTCGGGCAGGGAAGTCGTATCGGTAACGGTTTCAACAGGTATCCCGCTTTTTATAAGTATATTGGCGTGTAGCCGGGCATCGCCGCTGATATCTTCCGATTTGCCGGCCAAAAACACCTGTACATCATATCCTGCTGCATCAAGCACACGGGCAATAACAAAACCATCGCCTCCGTTGTTGCCCTTACCGCATAATACGGTTACCCGGGGATATTTTTTTAACGAAAAGCGCCTCATGATGGCGTAAGCTGTATGACGGCCGGCATTTTCCATCAATACCGCGCCCGGAATGCCGTAATGTTCGATCGCCAGGCGGTCCATGCGTTGCATCTGCCCGGTGGTAACAATGTTTTTCATAACACTACCCGCTGGAAAATTAAGGTTAGGTGTCTTAAACTATGCTTTTCATTGGAATCGATTGATTGCTTTTTACTAATTTAGAGTATTCATGGCATTCAATGCCATCATTTCCCTGTTAAGGATGTGATTTTGAAAAAAGACGATGTTGAACTGGTTAAAAAGGCCAAAAAGGGTGACCGTCAGGCCTATAATAAGCTGATTGTGCAGTATAAGGACGCCGTGTATAGTGTTGTATATCGAATGGTGCACAATAAACAGGAAGCGGAAGACCTGACACAGGAGACCTTTATTAAGGCCTATAAATCGATTACCTCATTCAACGAAGCCTATGCTTTTTCAACCTGGTTATTCAAAATTGCCACCAACAGTTGCATCGATCATTTCCGAAAAAGAAAACTGAAAACGTATTCCATGGATGAAACCATCCGTTACAAGGATGATGAGATTCGCCATGAATACGCCGATCCCGAACCGGGTGTGGAGCATCACCTGGAAAGCTCGGAACGCGCGCGGTTGATCCGGCAGGCCATAGAACGCCTTCCCGAAAAATACCGTATTGTGATTGAAATGCGTCATCAACAGGAACAAAGCTACGAAGAAATTGCCGACAGCCTGTCTCTGCCTTTGGGTACCGTTAAGGCGCGCATATTTCGGGCGCGTGAAATGCTGAATAAAAGCCTGAAGGGAAAGTTGTTTTAGCGGCTGGCCATCAGTGGCGGTGCCATCACAGGGGCGGTGTTATGCTGTTGCATGACGGCCTGAATGTATTTGGATTGCGTATTGAGCAGGTGTTGCTGGGCTTCCAGTGTCAGGGAAATCAAACGCTGCCTGTTTTCAACCCGCCAGAGACAGTCGTTGAGCCTGCTTTGGATATATAAAAACTCGGCGGCAAACATAAACAGTACGGCGATAAATATTTTAATTATATTTTTCATGGTGTGTCTCCCTTCCTCATTTCAATATCGGTTAAAAAATCAAAACATTAATACACAGGTATAAAATGAAAATACTTTTTGCGACAACAAACGACGGCAAAGCGCGGGAAGTGCGCGCGCTCTTAAAAGACCTGCCCATTGAGTTGTTGTTCTTAAAAGATATGCGGGAAGAGGTTGAACCGCCGGAAGAAACCGGTGCCACATTCCGGGTTAACGCGGAAATAAAAGCGCGGTATTATCACGATATTTTCAAATTGCCGGTCATCGCCGACGACGCAGGGTTGGTTGTTCCGGTATTGAATGGCCGGCCCGGGGTTTTATCGGCGCGGTTCGCGGGGCCGAATGCCACGGATGAGATGAATAATGCCTTGCTTTTGAAAAAAATGAAAGCTTTCTCCGGGAAACAGCGTGAGGCGTATTTTATGGCCGTAGTCTGTTTTATATCGGCGAACAGGGCACCGGAATATTTTGAGGGGCGGTGTCACGGTATGATAGCGGAAAAGGCGGCAGGTGCCAACGGATTTGGATATGATCCTTTGTTTTTCATACCTCAATATGGTTGTACATTTGCCGAAATGGAATTAAGCTTAAAGAACCGTTTAAGCCATCGAAGCGCTGCTTTCAGGGGCCTTGCGGACGGGTTAAAAAAAACAAATTTTGATTGACATGATCAATCCTGCTCCGTATATTCTGCGACTCATGTCGAAGAAGGCCAGTTTCGGGGTGTGGCGCAGCCTGGTTAGCGCACCTGCCTTGGGAGCAGGGGGTCGGAGGTTCGAATCCTCTCACCCCGACGGACGTCGCGCCCTTAGCTCAGTTGGATAGAGCAACTGCCTTCTAAGCAGTGGGTCGGAGGTTCGAATCCTCCAGGGCGTACACGAATTTAATGGTGGGTGTAGCTCAGCTGGTTAGAGCACCAGATTGTGGCTCTGGGGGTCGTGGGTTCAAATCCCATCACTCACCCTTAATTTTTTTGAAAATATCTTGAAAAAGATATTTGGATATTTTAAATTACTTGGCTTTATGTGGTCCCATCGTCTAGAGGCCTAGGACACCGCCCTTTCACGGCGGCGACAGGGGTTCGAATCCCCTTGGGACTACCAAACCCCGGTTGCTAAATCAGCCGGGGTTTTTTCATTTATGGGATAAAGAGGCCAGGACATCCCGGTACCCGGGGCGACAGGGGTTCTCCCGGAAACCGGGACTTGGGACTACCAAACCCCGGTTGCTAAATCAGCCGGGGTTTTTCATTTATGGGATAAAGAGGCCAGGACATCCCGATACCCGGGGCGACAGGGGTTCTCCCCGAAACCGGGACTTGGGACGACCACATCCATATTGACATGCAACCTGGGCATTTTCTTAGTGCAACTAGGCGAGCAGGAATGCGGCTATTTCATCCTGTAAATCTTCTTTGGCCTGCATACGGCAATTGCCTATCTTTGCATCTTTACAATGCAATACGGCAGGAGATGATGTCCCGACAAACACGTTCTGTTATTGTTTTTATTGTTTTATCGTTGATCTGGAGTTCCACCTGGCTCTTTATCAAAATGGGACTGGAAAGCATGCCCCCCTTTTACAGCGCGGGGTGGCGTTTTTTAATCGCTTTTGCGGCTCTGTTTCTCTATGTACGGCATCTGAAAATTCCTTTTCCCCGTGATATCAAAAGTCACCTGTTCTTCCTTTCCTTTGGCATGTCTATTTTTACGATCAGTTACGGCCTGGTGTATTGGGGGGAGCAGTATCTCAGTTCGGGATTGACCAGTGTGTTGTTTTCCGTGATGCCCTTTTATACGGCAGCTCTTGCCTGGTTTATGTTACCCGCAGAAAAACTCACCCTTAAGAAAAGTCTGGGCTTAATAAGCGGCCTGGGCGGCCTGGTGTTGATTTATAACGATCAGATAAGCTGGACGGGCGGCCCCATGGCCTGGGCGGGGCTAACCGCCGTATTGATCAGTCCCGCCTTTTCCGCGCTGGGTACCATTCAGGGAAAGAAAGCGGCACGGCGTTTTCATCCGGTTATGCTTAATACACTCCCTTTGCTGTACGCTTCCGTAACATTTTTTCTGTTGCATATCATTTTAAAAGAACCAACTGTGCCTCATTTGCCGGTCATGGGTTATTTTTCGCTTATCTATTTGGGGCTCATCGGTACCGCCCTGGCCTTTGTTTTATATTTTTGGATGCTGGGGCACACCTCGGCGTTGTTGATGTCGTCCATAACCTTTGTCACACCGCCTTTGGCTCTATTCTGGGGGTGGCTGGTGCTTGATGAACCGGTTACAATGCAACTGATAGCTGGCATGCTGATCATCTTCGCCGGCATCTATTTGATTGGTGATTAATCCGGCCGGAAATCGTTTATGCCGAGGATTTCAATATGCCGGAATCCTTTGCCGTATCGTTCCCGAACTTTTGCCAAAAGCCCCTGGCGAACGACCAGTAAAAAAGATGCGGCGGGTGGGTTGGGCTTTTTGATCAGGATGCTTAAGGCCGGCTCCAGACCGCGCCCCTCCAACTCCAGAGGGCCGATTTCATCGACAATGATCAGGGCCGCGCGGGTATGTAGCAAATGCGCCCGCGCCCGGGCAAAAACATCGTCGTTGAAGCGAAACCGGCCCACTTTAAGAACATTGTCTTCCCTAAGTCCGGTTTCCAGATTATGGCATGTGTATCCGGGCAGCAAACAAAGATGGCGGTGACCATCCTGAACAGGTGCCAGCACGCCCGCCACATCATCCCGGTTGCGTATAAAACGCGTAAGGGTGGTTGTTTTTCCGCTTTGCACCGCGCCGGTAAGCAGATAGAGCGTGTGTGGTTTGGGTATGAACATTTTAATCCGCGTGTTGGAATTGATATTGTACGCTAAAATATTTTCTGTTAGATTGCACATCTATTTTAACCATCTTTTGATAAAATTATGATTTCACCTGATTTGAACAAACATTTTATTTCATTCGAAGGCATTGACTTCTCCGGTAAAAGCACGCAAATCAACCTGCTTAAAGAGTATATCAGGGAAAAAGGGGCGCGCGTTTATGTATTACGGGAACCCGGCGGTACGGAAATTTCGGAACAGATCAGAAAGGTTTTATTGGATAAAAAGCATGGCAATATGCATCCCCGTGCGGAGCTTTTGCTATACAGCGCCGCGCGTATCCAGTTAACAACCGAAAAAATCATCCCGACACTCAAACGTGACGCTTATGTCATTGCCGATCGTTTTGTGGATTCCACGACCGCCTATCAGGGATACGGCCGCGGCCTGCAACCCGATATGATCGCCTATATCAATCAGGTCGCCACGCTGGGATTATTGCCTTCGGTAACATTTTATCTGGATATTGAACCCAAACGGGCTTTTGAGCGTTGTGCTAAACGTGGCAATCAAAAAGACCGTTTAGAATCGGCCGGGCTGGATTTTTTTAAGAAAGTGGCTCAAGGCTATAAGGAAATTGCCCGTAATTATCCTAATCGCTTTCATGTAATGGATGCCATGGAAGATGTGAAAACCATCCATAATCATATTGTGGAAATTTTGAAAAATAAGAACATCCTTTCCGATTAACCTCATTGCCTGGAGAAGAGCATGAAACGTTCTCCTTTTTTTACCATGTTAAGTATTGTCCTGCTTGTAATGTTGGGCGGCCGGTTTGTAGCGCCTGCTTTGGCCAGCGGAGATGATTATTACCAAAAGCTGAAAATCAGTTGGGTGAACATGCAAAAGGTGTTCGAAACACTCAACAGTCATTATATGGAAGAAATCGATCCGTATGAGCTGGTCAAAGCCGGCATCAACGGCATGCTTGAGGAGTTGGACCCCTACACCGTATTTATTGAGGAAGAGGGCAACCGTCGCTTACAGATCATCACAACAGGTAAGTATGGCGGTCTGGGGATGGAAATCGGCATGCGTAATAAGCAAATCACGGTTATTACGCCCATGGACCACTCACCGGCGCAAAGAGCCGGAATCATGGCCGGGGATATCGTTCTGAAAGTGGATGGCGCCGATGTGGATGGGTGGAACATCAATCAGGTGTCCAAAAAGTTACGGGGCGCCATCGGAGGCACGGTTCAGCTTACCATCCAACGACCCGGACTGGAAGAACCTTTTACGGTTAGCCTGACCCGGGAAGAAATTGTTATTGAAGATGTGACCTATTACGGATACATCGCCCCGGGTATCGGTTACATCAGTTTGGGGGGCTTTACGGAAAAAGCTCCCGCGGAAGTGCGGAATGCTCTTCTTGAAATGCAAAAACAAGGTCATCTTGAAAAATTGATTTTGGATTTACGTGGTAATCCGGGCGGCTTACTGGATGCGGCGGTAAAAATCGTCAACCTGTTTGTTCCCGCCGGCGAAGTGGTGGTTTCCACCCGCGGCTTTCGTGAAGAAGAAGTGGTTTTTAAAACGACTGATCAACCGTTGTTGCCCGATACACCGTTGGTGGTGTTAGTGGACGGCGGCAGCGCCAGCGCTTCGGAAATCGTTACCGGGGCCCTGCAAGACCTGGATCGTGCCGTTATCATCGGTCAGCCGACTTTTGGCAAGGGCCTGGTGCAAAAAGTCTATAATATTGATAAAAACAGTCATACCAAGCTGAAGATAACCACGGCCAAATATTATATCCCAAGCGGACGTTCCATACAAAAACGGGATTACGCCAGGGATAAAAAGGTTTTGCATATCGCGGAGGCGGACAGTCTTCTGCATAACGATAATCATAATGTGTATTACACACGCAATAAACGTAAGGTGCTGGATAAGGGCGGTATTCATCCCGATGTGATCGTTGAAGGCGATTCGTTGGATAGTTACATGGTCGATCTGTTCCGTCAGCATACATTTTTTAATTTTGCCGTCGATTATCACAGCCGACATGCTACCTGGAACCGTCAGGTGAGTGACACGCTGATAACGGCGTTTCAGACTTTTGTAGATGAGCAGGGTCTGGAATACAGTGAACCCGGCGCGCCTGCTCTGAAAAAACTGTCCCGGTTGAGCGATAAAATGAACAATGAAAAAGCGCGGGTTTTGATCAGGGAATTAAAAAACGTGTTACGCGTGGACCCGAAAAAACGTTTTGAGAAAAACAAGGCGATCATTCAACGCTATCTAATGCAGGAACTCGCGGAGAAATATGAAGGACGCAAGGGCCGTGTGGCGATCGCTGCGTTAAACGATCCGGTCATTGAGACGGCGAAAACCTACCTCAATAAAGACAGTTATAAGAAGATATTAGCGATAAAATAACAAAACCGAAATAAAAAAGGCTTCCTTTTGGGAAGCCTTTTTCGTTTGTTGTCCATTCTAAGTTTAATCCAGCCAGCGTATCAACCGACTTTCATGTTTGTTAAACATATCGGGATGGGTGGGGATGACCCGACAATTGAAACGGTATGTACCGTCTTGTTTAGCCTTAACCCGCGCGCGGTATTCATACGTGTTGTCATCCACCTGGCCAATGAGTCCCATGGGGTAGGTTTCCATGTGCTGATGGCCCTTGATGGCGTCCTGGCGTTCCAGGATAAGTTCCACGCGTAATTCCTCGGCCTTCAGGGCGCCATGGGTCACATAGACGCTGATCTCCTTGGTTTCGCCCGGGCCGAAAATTCGGTTGTCTTCGCCAAGGCCAGCGCCGTTAAGACTGATATGTACCTTGCGCCAATGCCGGTTAATACGGTTCATCCAGCGTGTAAAACGGAACAACCCGGCGTTTTCCTTTTCAGTGTATTTGATGTTACGATACATGCCCGGAACGTAGTATTTGGTGATGTAATTCCATAACATGGTGTGTGTGCTGAATTTGGTTATGGTTGAGCGCAGGGATTCCTTGGCCATTTTGACCCATTCACGCGGGATGCCATTTTTGTCCCGCTTATAAAACAGGGGAATGATCTCTTTTTCAAGGGTTTCATACATCTGTTCCGAATCTTCGTAATCCTGTTGCAGGTGGTTGGAATATTCCACTTCGCGACCGATGGTCCAACCGTTTTTACCATTATAGCCTTCCGGCCACCAACCGTCCAGCACGGAAAAGTTGATACCGCCGTTAATGGGCACTTTTTGACCGCTGGTCCCGCTGGCTTCCAAGGGGCGGCGGGGGTTGTTCAACCAAACATCCACACCGGATACAAGCGGCCGGCTGGTATTGATACTGTAATTTTCTATGAAAACAATTTTACCACGCAGGCCGTCTTCCCGGGCAATGGCGTTGATTTCGCGTATGAGTTCCTTGCCGGCGTCGTTTTGCGGATGGGCCTTGCCGCTGAACAAAATTTGCAGCGGCTTGTCGGCATGGTTTAGAATTTTCTTGATCCGCTCCCGATCGCGAAAGATGAGCGTGGCCCGTTTGTAGGGAGCGAAGCGCCGTGCAAAACCGATGGTCAGCGTATGCTCATCGAGAATCTCATCCGGGCCGGGAAAACCGTGATCCCCTTGATAACGTTCCAGTTGGGCGGTGTAGCGCCGGCGCAAACGGTCGGTCATGTCTTTTTTCATTTTTTGCATGGAGTTCCAGAATTCTTCGTCCGGGACTTCGAAAATTTTAAGCCAAAAATCCTCTTCCTGAATATATTCGCGCCAGTCCGGACCCATGTACTTATTGAACATGGCAATCATTTCACGATGCAACCAGGATTCCGTATGAATGCCGTTGGTTACATGCCCGATGGGGACCTCTTCCGTGGGGATGGCGGGAAACACCTTTTGCCACATCCGTCGGGAAACCTGAGCGTGCAGTTTACTAACGCCGTTGGCCATGTAAGAGAGATTCAGCGCCAGGATGGTGAGTGAAAAGTTTTCGTGTTGATGAATGTTGACATTACGGCCCAGATCGAAAAAATAATCGTCGGACATGTCCAACTGAGGCCAAAAATCCTTAAAGTAACGTTCCATCATCTCAAACTCAAAGGCTTCGTTACCGGCGGGTATGGGCGTGTGGGTTGTGAACAGGGTCGTGGAGCGTACAAACTGCAGAGCGGGTTTGAAATCCATGCCGTCGTTGATCAGTTCGTACAGGCGTTCCAGGCCCAGAAAGGCGGAGTGCCCTTCATTCATGTGAAACATGGTGGGATTCAGGCCCATTTTGCGCAGGGCGCGGATACCGCCGATACCCAGAATAATTTCCTGTTGTATGCGCGTATCCCGCGAACCGCCGTACAGGGAGTGAATGATGTTTTTGTCCTCTTCCGTGTTGCTTTCCACATTTGTATCCAGCAGATAGAGGTTGATGCGTCCCACGGCCACACGCCAGATTTTAATGAACACTTCGCGGTCTAAAATGGGCACGCTGACCAAAACCGGCTTGTCATTGTCATCCTTTACCAGACGGATGGGAAGTTCATCCAGATTTAATTCCTTGTATTCCTCAATCTGCTCGCCCTTTTCGTTGATATACTGATCGAAATAGGCGTGTTTGTACATCAGGCCGACCGCCACAAAGGGCAGACCCAGATCACTGGCGGTTTTACAATGGTCTCCGGCCAGTACCCCCAAACCGCCGGCATAATTGGGCAGGGATTCATGGATGCCGTACTCGGCGGAAAAATAAGCCACCAGTTGTCCGGTCAGGTTCGGATAGTTTTGATTAAACAGCGTGTTGCCGGAGGCCATGTAGCGGCTGAAACGCGTATAAACATGTTCCAGTTTTTTCACATAGTTTGTGTCGTTGGCCAGTTCTTCAAGGCGTTCCGCCGAGGCGCTTTGCAGTACCGCCACGGGATTGCGGGTTTTGGTTCGCCACATGGCGCGGTTGATATCGCGAAACAGGTCCCGGGCATCGGGGTTCCAGCTAAACCATAAATTGTAAGCCAGCTCTTCCAGTTTCTTTAGCTTTTCGGGTAGATTAAGCGTTGGGGCCATAACATTCCTTTCTGATGACACTCTGTTTTGAGTTACGTGCGCGGCAAGATAGACAAACCATCATTTTATTGCAATATAAATAACCATTTTTGGTTTGATAAAAACAAAAATTTGAACACGTCTGTTCCGGAAAATGGTTTGTTGTCGCGATAATTTATATACGTTCCGCTTCGTATTTTCTTTAGCGGTAAAACAAAAATGGCTTATTAAGCTATAAAAAAACCGGTCTCCATAAAGAGACCGGTTGGGAAGGATTACATGATAAACAACAACTCGCGATATTTGGGCAACGGCCACAAATCATCGGGCAGCAGTTCCTCAAGCGAGTCGCAATGCTGCCGGACGCGATTCATCACCGGAATCACACGGGCGGCAATGAATTCGGCTTTCTTTTGTTCGTCTTCCAGGGTTTTCACTTTGTCCGCTAATTGAGCCAGGTCTTCATTGGCCGTAAGCAAGGCGCCGATTTCCGAGCTGACCTGTTTTAACAATCCGATTTGAGGGGCAAGGGCGGCATTCGACACGGCGTCACCGAGCTCTTTTAATCCCTGAATGCTTTTGATAAGTCCGTTTTGATATTTTATGGCCGCCGGCGCCACATAAGTGCGGGTCATCGAAAGCAGCATTTCATATTCGATGCCGAGTGTATTGCAGTAACGCTCCAGTTTGGTATTATAACGCGAGGTGATTTCCTCCTTGCTGAAAATCCCGGTTTGGGTGAGCATGGTCTGGTTTTTGGGCGCGGTAAACACTTCCAGGGCGGCAGGTGTGTCTTTCAGGTTAGGCAGACCGCGTTTTTCGGCCTCGCGCAGCCACTCTTCGGAATAACCGTTGCCTTCAAAACGCACCGGCTTGTTATGGGCGATGTACTTTTTCAGCACGGTGAAGCAGGCGTCGTTGAAATCCTGGCCTTCGGCAAGGGCTTTTTCGAGGTCATCGGCCATGTGTGTTAAGGCCATGGCTACGGCGCCGTTAAGCATGGTTGCCGGAGTTGAGATGCTGGAAGCGCTGCCCAGGGCGCGGAATTCAAATTTATTACCGGTGAAAGCAAACGGCGATGTGCGGTTGCGATCGGTGTTGTCCTGCAAAATTTGCGGCAACTTGGCGATGCCGAGGTCGATGATTTTTTGTTCATTGACTTTGCCGCCGTTACCGGATTCGATGCTGTCCAATATGGTGCTGAGAGTGGAGCCGAGGAAGACGGACATGATAGCCGGCGGGGCTTCGTTGGCGCCGAGACGGTGATCGTTGCCGGCCGAGGCGATGGAGGCGCGCAACAGGTCGGCATAGCGATAAACGCCTTCGAGAACGGCAACCAGGAACATGAGAAACTGGACATTTTCACTCGGGGTTTGTCCCGGATCCAACAGGTTATGTCCCTCGCCATCCACGATGGACCAGTTCAGGTGCTTGCCGCTGCCGTTGATGCCGGCAAACGGTTTCTCATGAAGTAAGAGTGCCAGGCCGTTGCGCTGCGCGACGCGTTTTAGCACTTCCATCACCAATTGATTGCGATCCGCGGCCACGTTGGCTTCGGAAAAGATCGGCGCGATTTCAAATTGATGGGGCGCCACTTCGTTATGCCGTGTTTTGGCCGGAACGCCCAGCTTGTACAGCTCGTATTCGGCGTCCTGCATAAAATTGAGTACCCGTTCCTTGATGCTGCCAAAATAATGGTCTTCCATTTGTTGTCCCTTGGGCGGTTCGGCGCCTATCAGCGTACGTCCGGCCAGAATCAGGTCGGGACGTTTGTTGTAATAGTCGAGATCGATAAGGAAATATTCCTGCTCGGGCCCCAGGGTGGTTGTTACATGCTGTTCGCCGCGGCCAAACAGTTTGAGCATGCGCGCGGCGGCTTGTTCCAGCGCCTTCATCGAGCGTAAAAGAGGCGCTTTTTTATCCAGCGCCTCGCCGTTATAACTAATGAAAACCGTGGGAATGCACAGGATGCCACCTTTGTCGTTTTCCATTATAAACGCCGGACTGGAGGGGTCCCACATGGTATAGCCGCGCGCCTCGAAGGTGCTGCGCATGCCACCGCTGGGAAAACTGGATGCGTCCGGTTCACCCTGAATAAGCATGGCGCCGCTGAAGCGTTCCATCGGTCGTCCGTTTTGATCGATATCCAGAAAAGCGTCATGTTTTTCGGCGGTAAGACCGGTCATCGGCTGAAACCAGTGTGTAAAATGTGTAACGCCGCGGCTGACGGCCCATTCTTTCATGGCATGGGCAACGGCGTTGGCCACATCCTGTTCCAGACGGGCCCCCTTTTTAATGGTGGCCTGCAAACGCTTGTAAATATCCTTGGGCAGACGTTCCTGCATCACGGCATCATTGAACGTGTTGCGGCCAAAATAGTCCAGTAGATGTTCTCTTGTTGCGGGAGTGGGCATCTATTCATCCTCCTTTTGACGGTTTTTGAGATGTGCCAATGTAACGGCGGTTGTTTCCTTGGGACTGGATAAGACGATATTGGTACGTGTGCTTAAAACGCCCTGCCATGATTGAATGCGTCCCAGTAGTTTTTCCAGAGAGGCGGTATTGCGTGTGCGTACTTTGAGCAGATGGGAGCCGCCGCCGGTAATGGCGTGGCATTCCTGTATTTCAACCTCGTTTTCCGCCTGCCGAATGATGGATGGATAAAAGCGGGACGATTCGCTGATGACGAAAATGAAAGCGGTCATGTCCAGGTGCAGTTTGCGGGCGTCGGTGACGGCGCCATACCCTTTAATGATCCCTTTTTCTTCCATTTTACGCATGCGTTCACTGACGGCTGGCGTTGTCAGCCCCACACGTTCAGCCAGTTCGTTGCGTTTCATCCGGCCGCGTTTTTGCAGGATTTCCAGCAGTCGGACATCGATATCGTCTATTTTGTCACTCATAATACTCTCGAAATTGAAAGTCGGTATTTACTATAAAAAAATAAGTAAATCAAGAATAAAATTTAAAAAATAAAGAATATGTTTGGTGATATTTAAAAAATAAATTTGGATTGGATTATACTTAATGATGTTTGTCAAAAAAACGGCGGGAGTTGCAATTCGCTGTTTATTGTATTATATTTCGTCAAACAACGAAATGGAAGAATATGCGCGATATCGTTAAAATTTTCAAGGCCTTGTCGGACCCGAACCGTTTACGCATCCTGAAGATGCTGGAAATACGTCCTTTGTGCGTGTGCGAAATCCGCGAAATCCTGGGGTTGGCTAATTCCACGGTATCCAAACATCTTTCTTTATTGAGGGATGTGGACTTTATTCTTGACCACAAAGAAGGGCGATGGGTCTATTATCGGCTTAACACGGAACAAACGACGCGTTATATTGATGAGTTGGCCCCTTTGATCAGTCGCTGGCTGGAAAAGGATGAACTGGTTTCCGGCGATAAAAAAAGGGCCGAACAGGTGGAGCGCGATAGCTGCACCATATAAATTTTTTTAATTCAACATGTCGTTATTTAGCGAAATATAATTCTAACATTTAATGAAAGGAGTTCTCAATGAAGACAATTAAGATTTTGGGCATGGGATGCCCCAGTTGCCAGGCCACCGAAGATGTGGTGCGCCAGGCTCTTCAACAATCCGGTAAAGAAGCCGCAGTGGAAAAGGTGGAAGATATTCAGGAAATCATGAAATACAATGTCCTGACCACGCCGGTTTTGGTTGTGGATGAGGAAATTAAAATCAAAGGCCGCGTGCCGGATGTGAATGAAGTGATCGAACTGTTGTAAATGTCAAAATCCAAATATTTAAAATAAAGGCATACCATGCATCCTTTAAGAATGAATCCTGAAGAAGCCCGCAAAGCTCTGGAAAACGGCGCTTTGTTGGTTGATGTACGCGCTTATGAACAAATCGAAGGCTATGATTTTGTCGAGGAAAATAAAATAGCCCTGCCCATCACGGAATTTGGCGCCCGATATACCGAACTGCCGGATGACCGCTTGGTGATCATGGCCTGTTCGGTTGGCGTCAATTCTCTGAAAACCGCTTATTATCTGCTGAACATGGGTTATACCAAGGTAGCCAATCTGGAAGGCGGTATCGAAGCATGGGAAGCCGCCGGATACCCGGTGCATAAAAACGCCGACCGGCCTGTTTCTTCCGGGTGTTGCTGTGGCATCGGTTCTGAGGCGGAAGAAACGGATTGCTGCGATGAAACCCAGGCAGTGGAGGATAATTTAAGCAGCGGGAGTTGTTGCTGTTAAAAGAAGGAATATCTCATGTTAACGGAATTGGCCAATTACATTACCTTTCATCTGTTGCAACTGGCGCCGGAAAGCGCCGCCGGTCACGCGGTACAGTTTTTTGTTTATGACACCGCGAAAATATTGTTGTTGCTGGTCGGCATTGTTTTTATAATGGGTATCATCAATGCCTATTTTCCGGTGGACCGCCTGCGTATTTATCTTAGCAACAACAAGTTGTATGGTCTGGAATATTTCCTGGCCTCGGCTTTTGGCGCTATCACGCCGTTTTGTTCCTGTTCATCCGTACCCTTGTTCATCGGATTTGTTAAAGGCGGCATACCGCTTGGCGTCACCTTTGCCTATCTGATCACATCGCCTTTGGTAAACGAAGTGGCCATCGCCTTGTTTGCCGGTCTTTTCGGCTGGAAAATAACGGTGATCTATGTGAGCAGCGGCATTTTACTGGGCATGACAGCCGGTTTCATTCTGGGTAAGCTTAATCTGGAAAATTATCTGACTGACTGGGTACGCGCCATACAACAAAACGCCATAAGGGAAGAGGCAGCGTTTGAAGAGGCCCATGTGCCGTTTCGTGATCGTTTGCCGGTTATTGCAAAAGACGCTTGGGGCATTATAAAAGGGGTCTTGCCCTATGTCCTGATTGGTATCGCCATTGGGGCAGTGATGCACGGTTATGTGCCGCAAGGCTTTTTCGAGCGCTACCTGAGCGCGGACAATATCTGGGCGGTGCCCTTATCGGTTATTCTGGCCGTGCCGCTTTATTCCAGCGCTTCGGGCATATTGCCGGTGATTCAGGTACTGGTGGCCAAAGGTATCCCGCTGGGAACGGCTATCGCCTTTATGATGGCGGTTGTGGGGCTTTCTTTCCCGGAAGCCATGTTGCTGAAAAAAGTGATGAGCATGAAACTGATCCTGACTTTCTTTGGCGTGGTGACGTTATGTATCATCTTTTCCGGTTATATATTCAACATCATTTTGGTTTAATACAATGGGGAGATATTTATGACACGTATTTTGATTTTATGCACCGGTAATTCCTGCCGCAGTCAAATGGCGGAAGGATTTTTAAAATCGTTTGATCCCAGCCTGGAGGTTTATTCCGCGGGAACCCGTCCGTCGGATCAGGTGCATCCCAAGGCCGTGCAGGTGATGAGGGAAGCCGGTGTGGATATCAGCGACGGGCGACCCAAGGACGTCGAACAATTTTTGGATCAGTCGTTTGATTATGTGATTACGGTATGCGATAATGCTCGCGAGACCTGCCCCTTTTTTGCCGGCGAGGTGCGCCATCGTCTGCACATCGGTTTTGAAGACCCGGCCGAGGCCACGGGAAGCGAGGAAGAAGTTTTGGCCGTTTTTCGACGCATACGTGATGAAATCAAACGGGATTTTAAAGCGTTCCACGCATCCATTCCAACGGCATCGTAGGAGGTGACCATGTCAACCATGACCAAAAAACTCAGTTTTCTCGATCGCTATCTCACCTTATGGATCTTTTTGGCCATGCTGGCCGGCGTTGTGTGGGGTTGGGCGTTTCCGGGCATTTCCGGTTTTTGGAATCGATTTAATCAAGGCACCACCAACATTCCCATCGCCATCGGCTTAATTTTGATGATGTATCCGCCGTTGGCCAAGGTGCGCTATGAGGAGCTGGGGGATGTTTTTAAAAACATGAAGGTGCTTACCCTTTCGCTCGTACAAAACTGGATCATCGGCCCGTTGGTGATGTTTGCCCTGGCCATCGTTTTTTTACGTGATTACCCTCATTACATGGCCGGTTTGATCATGATCGGTCTGGCGCGTTGCATTGCCATGGTCATCGTCTGGAATGAACTGGCCAAAGGCGATAGTGAATACGCCGCCGGACTGGTGGCCTTCAATTCCATATTCCAGGTTTTGTTCTTTTCGGTTTATGCCTATGTCTTTTTAACGGTGTTGCCGGATATGCTGGGCATGCAGTCTTTTCAGGTGGATATCACCATGAGCGCCATTGCCGAGAGTGTACTCATCTATCTGGGAATCCCCTTTTTCGGTGGCATGTTAACGCGTTTTGTTCTGATCCGGCTGAAAGGGAAAGACTGGTACCACGAAACTTTTATTCCCAAAATCAGTCCGCTGACTCTGGTTGCGCTTTTATTTACCATTGTGGTCATGTTCTCTTTGAAAGGCGAAATGATTGTATCCATTCCTTTGGATGTGGTGCGCATTGCCATACCTTTAAGCATTTATTTTGTGGTGATGTTTTTGGTATCCTTTTTTATGGGAAAAAAAGTAGGCGCGGATTATTCCAAATCGGCCACGCTTTCTTTTACGGCGGCGAGTAACAATTTTGAACTGGCCATCGCCGTGGCCGTATCGGTTTTCGGGATCAATTCCGGCGAGGCCTTTGCCGCGGTGATCGGGCCGCTGGTGGAAGTGCCGGTGTTGATT
>RFFS01000058.1 GCA_003696775.1 Calditrichota bacterium | reverse complement strand
GCGGAATCACGGATAAGTGCTTGTACCGTTTGCGGGTTTTCCGCCGCTTCCTGCAGGATAAACCGGGGGATGCGCGGATTGCTGTTCAGTAAATCCAGGTATCCGTCTATAAATAAGCGCAGCGTAACGGAAAAGGGCATATCTTTTTCAAATATTTCCGGCAGGCATCCGTACAGCTTATCCAGCGCTTTTTGCAAAACATATCCGTACAAAGTTTCTTTATTACGGAAATAATAATGCAACATGGCTTTATTGATGCCCGCGCTGTCGGCTATGGATTGCATGCGCGCGCCATGGCGGCCTTTATCGAGAAATTCATGCATGGCGGCGCGGAAGATACGCTCTTCACTTTTAATACTCTGGGATGTATGATTTGAAATGATTTTCATTCCGTCTCCGGTTTTTTGTGCCTCCGGATTGTATCCTTATTGCAGGTGTTAGATTCGGATAGTATCTTTATTCCTTTACCTAAATGGAGAAATAGTGTGAGCCAGGTACGCGTACATTCTGAAATAGCCCCGATTGAAAAAGTGATCATTCATACTCCGGGACGTGAATTGGAACTGATGACACCGGATTCGGCGGAAGAGGTGTTGTACGATGACATTCTTAACCTTCAAAATGCCCGTCAGCAACACGCCCAGTTAAGCGGCGTGCTTAAAAAAGTGACCCGGCCCTTTGAAGTACGCGATTTGTTGCGGGATATCCTGGAAGATGATCAGGTGCGGCAATCCCTGGTGGAGGATTTATGTCGCAAGCTGGATGTGGAACACCACCGTCAGGACCTGTTGGACCTGGATCCGGAGACGCTTACGGAGCAACTGATTACCGGTACACCTATTAAACGAAATACCCTGCAACGCTATTTATCCAAAAATCAGTTTGCCATACCTCCCTTGCCCAATCTCTTTTTTACCCGCGACGCCGCGATGGTGGTGAATAATTTTGCTTTACTGGGCAATATGGCCACATTGGTACGCACCACGGAAACCTATATCATGCGCTATCTGTTCCTGCATCATCCGGAATTGAGCTGCGCCGATCACCACCTGGTGGATACCACTTTGCTGCATAGCTCCAAGGGTACGTTTGAAGGCGGCGATCTGTTGATATTACGTAAGGATGTGCTGGTAATTGGTATGAGCGAACGTACCAATCCGGCGGGTATCGATTATCTGATCGAACATTTTAAAAAAGAAGGCGAAGTTAAACATCTTTTTGTGGTGATGCTGCCCAAACATCGCGCCTGGATTCATCTCGATATGGTGTTTACGATGATCGATTATGATAAGGCGGTGGTTTTTCCACCCCTGATCAATGAGCGCAATGCCGTGGATGTGATTCATGTGGATATAAGTAAAAAGGATGCGCCGCGCTTCAGCCGCCATGATTATCTGCTCGAAGCCCTCAAAGAGGTGGATATCCATCTGGAGCCGGTTTACTGCGGCGGCACCGACCCCTTGTATCAACAAAGAGAGCAATGGCAGTCGGGCGCGAACTTTTTTACCATTGCGCCGGGTAAAATCATCGGTTACGGCATGAATTATTACACCTACGAAGAACTGGCCCGGGCCGGCATCCCGCGGATAGAAGCCCGTGATGTGCTGGATGGCACGGTTAATCTGGATGATTATGACAAATACGCCATTGCCATGGCCGGTAACGAACTGACCCGGGGCGGCGGCGGCTGCCGCTGTATGACCATGCCCATCGTACGCGCGGACGATGCCTGATTTACATAATCGGCGCTTTTTTTATCTGTTTCTCTTCTTTTTTCCATTGCTTGATCACCCGTAATAAATCGCGACGGGTAATTTGCCCCAGTATGTGGTTTTCTTCGTCGGCCACTACCAAACGGCGGAAAAAATGTTTTAAAAACATATTGGCCACGGTAAATAAATCGGTGGAAGGCGGAATGGTCACCACATGTTTGGTCATGTAATCATCTACGGTGCCGCCCGGCAGGCTGTGGTAAGCGCCCTTGCATAACAGGGTCATGCAATCTTTTTCCGACAGGATACCGAGAATATGATTCTGCTTGTCCACCACCACGGCAGATGTTATGCCCTTGTCGATCAGGATATCGATGGCTTTATACACATCCATATCCGGTGACAGGGTGGTGAAGGTCTTATCCATAAAGTCCCTGACCAAAGGTAAATCTTTCATGGCGCGTCTCCTTGTTTTTGTGAATTTGGGGGTTTGATAAAAGTACATTAACGGATTCGGGTTACATAGTCAAGAAAAAAGTTTGTGAAACAATAAACTTTTGCCCGAATGCATAGAGAATAGTAAGTTTCACGTGTATGTCAGGATATGTCATCCGGCGTGTGATATTTTATAATCGAAAATGCGGATAACTCATTTATAACTACCAGAAAAGAGGTGAAATCATGTCAGAAATAGTTGATATTTATGCCCGGGAGATATTGGATTCACGCGGGAATCCCACTATTGAAGTGGAAGTGGAGCTGGACAGCGGTGTCGTCGGTCGCGCGGCGGTTCCTTCCGGCGCTTCCACCGGTGAACATGAAGCCGTGGAATTGCGGGACGGCGATAAAAACCGCTACCTGGGCAAAGGGGTGCTGCATGCCGTGCAAAATGTGAATGAAGTGATCGGTGAAGAACTGATGGGGCTCGATGCCACCAATCAGGTGCTGGTGGATAAACTGATGATTGAACTGGACGGCACGGAAAATAAAAGCAAACTGGGCGCCAATGCGATATTGGGGGTCTCTCTTGCCGTGGCCAAAGCGGCGGCCGAAGTGGTGGGCCTGCCTCTGTTTCAATACATCGGCGGTATTAACGCCAAAATGATGCCTGTGCCCATGATGAACATCCTTAACGGTGGTTCCCATGCTGATAATAATGTGGACCTGCAGGAATTTATGATCGCGCCGGCCGGCGCGGAAACCTTCCGGGAAGGGTTGCGCATGGGCGCGGAGGTCTTTCATAATCTTAAAAAAGTACTCGCTTCCAAAAAACTTAATACGGCCGTTGGGGATGAAGGTGGCTTCGCGCCGGACCTTAAGTCCAACGAAGAAGCCCTGCAGGTAATCATGGAAGCCATTGAAAAAGCAGGTTACAAAGCCGGGGAAGATATCGTGATTTGCCTGGACCCGGCCAGCAGCGAATTTTATAACACGGAAACCGGTTTGTATGAATTAAAATCCGAAAACAAAACCCTGAACGCCGCGGAAATGGTTGACTATTATGCTCAATGGCTGGAAAAATATCCCATCGTTTCCATCGAAGACGGTCTGGCTGAAGATGACTGGGACGGCTGGAAAATCATGACCGAAAAACTGGGGCAACGCATCCAGCTGGTGGGCGATGATCTGTTTGTAACCAATACCGAACGCCTGGCCCGGGGTATCGACGAACATATCGCCAATGCCATTCTGATTAAAGTTAATCAGATCGGTACGCTTACGGAAACGCTGGACGCCATTGAAATGGCCCATAAATCCGGTTATCGGGCGGTCATCTCACATCGTTCGGGGGAAACCGAAGACAGTACCATTGCCGATCTGGCCGTGGCCACCAATGCCGGACAGATTAAAACCGGTTCCGCATCGCGCAGTGACCGCATCGCCAAGTACAATCAATTGCTCCGTATCGAAGACATTTTGGATGAAGACGCTGTTTTCCCCGGAATGGGCACATACGGCATCCGTTAAATCAATCGTATAACACAGGGGCCGCATTGCAGAGTGCGGCCTTTTTAATTTATGGCTAAAAAAAAATCCACCCGTTGGGCGTTGGGCCCCCTGAACAGCGGCCGCATGCTGATCCTCGCGGTTCTGGCCGTATTAATCGGCGCGTTTTTGTTTGCCGATCGCGGTTTATATAAGTTGTGGCAGGTTAAAAAAGAACGTGACGCGCTACTCAGGGAAATCGAATTACTGAAAGATAAAAAAAAGCACCTGGAAGAAGAAAAACACCGTTTGGAAAAAGATATCGAGTATATTGAAAAAACAGCCCGGGAAAAATACAATATGAAAAAGCCCGGCGAAACGGTGTATGATGTTAAACCGCGGTAACGTTTTCACGCGTTTATTGACCCCGTTTGAATTTTTTTTGTAACCATGGGAGATTGTTATGAAGACCATGCTCACCCTTTTACTTTCTGTGTGTACGTTTGTTTTATCCGCCGGAGAAACCATCCGCCCGGTGCATACCTATTCCATTGTAGCCCGTGACAGCGTAACCGGCGAACTGGGCGTGGCGGTTCAGTCCCATTGGTTTCAGGTGGGCAACAGTGTCACCTGGGCCGAGGCCGGCGTGGGTGTTGTGGCCACGCAATCGTTTATTGAGATCTCTTACGGCCCCTTGGGCCTGGAATTGATGCGTGCCGGTAAAACCGCGCCGCAGGCCTTAAAGGCCTTGTTGGAAATAGACCCGCAGCGGGATGTGCGCCAGGTGGCCATGGTGGACGCGCGGGGTAATGTTGCCGTGCATACAGGGAAAAACTGCATCGCTGAAGCCGGGCATATTAAAGGTGAGCAATTCAGTGTCCAGGCCAATATCATGGAAAAAAACACCGTCTGGGGTGCCATGGCCAAGGCGTATCGGGAGGCCAAAGGGGATTTGCTCAACCGCCTGATGGCGGCACTGGATGCCGCCCAGGTCGAAGGCGGCGATATCCGCGGAAAACAGTCGGCCGCCATATTGATTGTACCCGGCACCACACAGGGACAGCCGTGGCGTGAAAAAATAGTGGACCTGCGTGTGGATGACAGTCCGCATCCTCTGCGGGAGTTGCACCGCCTGGTAACCATCCACCGGGCCTATGAACACATGAACCGCGGAGACGAATATTTATCGGAAAATAAAATAGACAAGGCGTTGGAAGAATACAGCGCGGCTTACAAAATTTATCCGGAAAATGTGGAAATCCTCTATTGGACGGCGGCCACCATGGCCGGAGCGGGGCGTGTGCGTCAGGCCCTGCCGCTGTTCCGAGAGGTATTTAAAAAAGAACCGCAATGGAAAGAAGTTACCCGACGTTTGCCGAAAAGCGGATTGCTGCCCGATGATCCGGATTTGATGCGTGTCATATTGGGTACGGAAAAATAGTTTGATCGTCGATTAAAGTTTGTAATCTTTTTAAAAAATCTTTAAACTGAATGCGTTATAAAGGAAGCAAACGACCGGCCGGTACAAAATCATGAAAATTGTTGTCTCTATCTTTTGGGTCATTGTGGTTGCTGTTCTTCTGGGCCTTTTTTCCCTCAATGTGGGGCAATCGGTGACCATCGACCTGATTTTTGCCGAATTTCCGAATGTTAATCTGGTGACGGTTGTCTATCTTTCCGTCATGACCGGTTTTTTGTTGGGCATGACGTTGTGGTTGGTGCGGCTGATCCGTGACAAACGCGAAATTTTGAAACTTAAAAAGCAGTTGCGCCACCTTGAAGCCCGGATCAACAGTTCCACCACCCTGCCGGAAGGGGACCCGGCTTCTGCCGTGTCGCCGGAAAACAGCGATGGGGACAAGTCCGATGCGTAAAATGGTCTGGTTAACGGGCGCTCTTTTAACCCTTGCCCATGGACAAAATGCTGCGCTGCTGGCTGCTTATACGCAGCACAATATCCCGGCTATCGAAAAGATGGTGCAATCCGGGGTAACATTCGAATCCGAGACGGAAAAACGATTCTATACGGCCTTGCTGGAACCGGATGCCGAAAAAGCGGTGGCTGTTTATAAGCACATATTTGAGCAGGGCAGTGCGTTGTTTAAATATCTTTCCGCGGATCGCCTGCATGATTATTATTATGCCCGGGGGTACTATACCACCGCCGCCGATTATGGTCGATATCTCGCGGATCATGAAAAGGTACTGGCCCGGGAAGAAAGCCCGGCGCCTGATGTACCGGCGGAAACCGCCGATAACGAACAGTATTACATCCAGGTGGGCGCGTTTGGCATGGCGGATAACGCCCGTCAGATGGTGAATATGTTACGTACTCAAAATTACAGTGTCCGGGTTAAAGAACGTGTGATAAACAACCGTACCTTATATTGTGTATGGGTCAATGGCGCAAAAGATTTCCAGGCGACTTTGAAACTCGCCGATCAGCTCCGGCAAAAATATCATTTGAATTATAAATTAATAAAAGAATGAGGCTATGATGGATATCGATATTTTAAAATCCATACCGTTGTTTTCGGAATTGAACGAAAAGCAACTGGAAGAAATTTCGCGGCATTGTATCCGACAAATTTATAAAAAAGACAATATGGTGCTGATCGAAGAAGAAATTGGTTCCACCATGTTCGTCATTCTGGACGGTCGTGTTAAAATTTCCCGTATCAGCGATGAAGGCCGTGAGGTGATCCTGTCCATTTTATGCGACGGGGACTTTTTCGGGGAAATGGCCATATTGGACGGTCAGACCCGCAGCGCCAATGCCGTTACGCTTGAAGATACGGAGATGTTGATCATCCGTCGTGAAAATTTTTTGGAAATGCTGTACGATTATCCGCAAATAGCCATCAATTTGCTTAAGGAACTGGCCCATCGTCTGCGCCGCAGCGATTCGCAAATAAAAAGCCTTTCCCTGCAAAATGCCCTAGGCCGCGTGGCTTCCACCATATTACGTATCGCGGACGATTCCGGGATTATTAAACAGGGTAAGGTGGAAATATCCCATTTACCGCCGCAACAGGACCTGGCCAATATGGCCGGTACCAGCCGGGAAACCATCTCCAGGGTGATTAAATCCCTCAGTCAGTTGGGCTATGTGAAAAAAGAAGGCAGTAAGCTGATTATATTGGAATATGACCGCTTCCGTCAGGACTTTTCTTAAGAGGATACCCCTGATTTATGTCGAACGGACCGGCTTCTATCTGTATTGTTTCCAATGATCCCGGACGACTGGACCATTTTATCCAAATATTAAGCGAACCCTCGCACCGCCTGGTGGCCGGTAATTTTTTACAGGCCATGCAGGAACTGCTGGTGGAAGAGAATCCGGACCTGGTGATTTTCGATTACGTATCGTTTGATAATTTCGATTTTCGTCAGGTAGAGCCCCTGCGGCAACATAAGAATTACCGCATCACGCCCTTTCTGTTCATAGCTTCTCCCCATCATCATAAACTAATTGCCCAGATATATAAAGACCCGTGCAACCATATCCTTTTGGAACCGCTGAATAAATATGTGCTGGTGGCGCAAGTAACGGCGGCCATTCATCATTCCCGACTGGAAAGACGGGTGGCGCTTTACAAAAATATCGTTGAAGGCGAAAAAAAAATGATCAGCTATATGGACGAGCTGCTCGAACTGGGTCGTTTGCAGGAATTTGAGAACAGCGATGAAATGCTTTCCTATATTCAAACCCATTTTATCAAACGGCTGGAAATGGCGCTGGCCGTGGAACTTGGTGTGCTCGGCATCCACAAAAAGGATAATCATCAACTGGAAATCCGCCTTTTTTCCGAAGATGGGAAGGAACTGTTGCGGGTGCTCAGTCTCACGGTTGTGAACTCCGTTATCAACAGCCTTTTCAGGGAAAATTTTCCGCGCATACTGGAAAACGATGATCTGAATGATCCGTTTATACAGGAGTTGGAAGCCATTCTCGGTTATAAAATTTCCGGATTATTGTTTATCCCCCTTGTTGTGTTGCATAAACCGCTGGGGGCGTTTATTCTCATCAATAAACTTTATCGCAACGATTTCAGCGAAAATGATCTGGCTTTTTCCACGATTGCCGCGCAAAAGGTGGTGTATCAGCTGGAAGGCCTGGAAATGGGCCGTGAGATATCCGAAGAAAAGGTGGTACAACGCCTTCCGTTGGATTCCGTGGCCCGACACTCCTATTTACTGGAAACCGTGTTATCCGCGGTGGATTTCGGTTTGGTGATCTTCGATGCCAATCAGCGTATTCACTACGCCAACAAGGCAGGCTTGCATATATTACGTAAATCCGAACAGCCACGCATGCTGGACGGTTTGTTTGACGAACGGTCGTACGCGCATATTCATGCCAATTTAGAGAAAAACACTTTTCCGGTTGTGCGGCAGGAGTTGCAAATCCCGGTGGAAAACAGTCTGGATTTTTACATCGGATATTCCATTTACGCCATGGAATGGGATGCCGGTGAAAATTATTTCATCATTGTTTTTTCGGAAATTTCGCAAACCAAGCGCTTACAGGCCGAAATCCTGCGCATGGATCGCATGGCCTCGCTGGGTATGTTGTCTTCCGGAATTGCCCATGAAATTCGCAATCCCCTGGCCGGCATAAAAACCATGGCCCAGAATATGGAAGAAGAGATCGACGAAAATTCACTGGTTATCGAAAATGTACGGCGGATCATCAAACAGGTGGACCGTCTGGATGATCTTTTACGATCTTTTTTCCGTTACGCCAAACCGACGCGGCCGGAGCTGAAACGCGTTGCCCTGGCTTCCATTGTGCGGGAAGTGCGCCAGTTGTTCGGACGTAACCTTCGGAACCAGTCTGTTGAACTGGTGGAACAGTACGCACCCGGGCTCTATCCGCTGTTTGTGGATGCCAATCAAATTCAACAGGTGTTGATCAATATGTTGCTCAATTCCATGCAGGCCATGCCGGACGGCGGCACGGTAACCGTTTACGCCACAAACGCTTCGCGGGACGCCCTGCCGGCCCTGGATAGACGTAAGCGCGGTCCCGGACTGCTGGCCAACAGTTATGTGGAAATACTTTTTACCGACACGGGCAGCGGTTTTGCCCCGGAAATCAAAGATAAAATATTCACACCCTTTTTTACGCAGAAAGCGTCCGGAACGGGTTTGGGCCTGTCCATTGTTTATCAGATCGTTAAGGAACACGGCGGCCAGATTGATGTGGAAAGCACATTGGGTGTCGGTACCAAATTCAGGATATTGCTGCCGGCCATCGAGCCGCAATTACGCACTGTGGGCGCGGCGGCAAAAATATTGGATTGATTGCCTGTAAACGGGCTTTATGCTATATTTCCCGTTAGCCGTTTTTTCATTCTTAAAATTGTGGACCGTTTTGTTTACTTTACATAAAAAAAACCGAAAGTTCCAAATGCACACGCGCTTTGGGGCGGAAGAACCGGCCCATCGTGGCAAGATTGTTTTTGAAAGGCTGCCCCGTAAACGATTGAAATCCATCTGGTGGCATGTGCTCATTTTCGGACTGTTGGTCTATTTAATTCATTATCTTCGTTCATTTTAGGAAAAAGGAAAAGGTATTCTCATGATTCAAATAGGAAAAATCCTCAAGAAAGTACCGATCTTTAAAATGCTGGGCAAGGAAAGCATCGATTTTATTGTTGAGCGTTTGAAATTTAAAACTTTTGAAGAAGGGGAGAATATCTGCAAGATTGGTGATCCCGGTGAAGAGATGTTCATCATCATCAGCGGCGCCACGGATATTTGTATCGGCGAAGAAGGCCAACAGCAGGTGGTGGCCACTCTTAAAAGCGGCGACTACTTCGGTGAAATGGCCCTGCTGACCGGTGAACCGCGCTCCGCGACGGTCATCGCCAAGGAAACCACCGAAACGTTTCTCCTTTATAAAAACGATTTTGATGTTATTCTCGAAAAATACCCCTCCATTTCCCTCAGCATGGGTAAAATCGTCAGTCAACGCCTGCGCGAAACGCTGAAAAAAGCGGCTTCCGTTACCGGAGGCAAAAAGGAAGGCTTCGAAGCCAAAAGCGACGGCAGCGGTCCTTCCGGCACACTGAAAGATATGGCCCTGGTCGATTTAATCAGTTTTTGCGAGGCCAACTCCCTAACCGGCGAAATGAATCTGCGCAGCGGTGATAAGGAAGGTGTGTTCACTTTTGAGCGCGGCCAATTGCTTAGCGTTAAGCTGGATGATCTGGGTGAGGATGAAGCCCTGGATACCATGTTAAGCTGGAATGACGGCACCTTTGAAATCCATGTGCGGCCCTTAACCCTTAAAACCGGAAGTGAATCCGCCGGTGACGATGACGAAGAAGATGTGACCAAAAAACTGCTTATCGTCAATAACTCGCGCGTGGTGCGCCGCGTGATTGAACGCGCTTTCAAAGGCCTGGGCTATGAAGTCTCCACCGCCTCCAATATTGCCACCGCGCTGGACGTGATCAGCACTCTTTCCCCGGATTTGATCATTTCCGACATCAAGCTGGCCGATGGCAGCGGAGTGGAGTTTATTCGCCAGACCCGCGATCAACAAGCCATTCCGTTTATCTTTTTGACCGATAACGCCGTGAAACCGGAATTTGAACAGCAACTCAGGGAAATCGGTGACGCGGAACTGACCAAAACCCATGAAGTGAGTGAGATTGTAAAACTGGTTGAAAACAAGTTGTTATAATGAAATACCAATCCCTGGATCAGCTTCGAAACATCCCGTTGTTTTCCGATGTGGGCGATGAAGACCTGGAGCTGATCGCCGATGCGCTTATTTTCGAAACCTATCCGGCCGGTACCCGCATCATTCGCGAAGGCGCGCCGGGCGATGCGTTTTACATCATCCGGGACGGATCGGTGATGGTCTCGGCCTACATGGAAAATGAAGATGATGAGATTGTATTGACCCACTTAAAAGCCGGTGATCATTTCGGTGAGATGGCCCTGATAAGCGGCGAACCGCGATCGGCCAGTGTAACGGCCATATCCGATTTGCAGGTCTGGAAACTGGAAAAAGCCACCTTTGATGAACTGATATTGCATAATCCGAGCATTACCCTCACCCTCACGCATTTGCTTACCCAGCGTCTTAAAACCGCTAACCTGGCCCGTAAGGAAACCGAAGCCTTTTACCATAAACGATTCATGCCCGGCGGATCGCTGCGGGATGTCAGCCCCCTGCAACTATTGCAATACGCGGAAAACAATTCGCTCACCGGGCACATTCATCTGACCCGTGGGGATGAAAAGGCCGAATTCCTTTTCAAAAAGGGGATTCTGGAACATGTGACTTACAACGATCTGGCTGAGGATGACGCCCTGGATGTACTGTTGGATTGGGACGAGGGCCATTACCGCATTGAGCCTGAGAGCCTGGACCCCACGGATGGAAACGGCACGGGAACAGCGGAAGCTAAACCTGAGGAGACGGAAACGCCCAACACGCGACCTCCTTATGATATGGTACGCGATTTTCTGGAAACTGTGTTTAAGGGATTTGTCCATTTTGCCGGGCCCAGGCATACACAACGCGCCCTGAATCATGCCTATCATACGTACGGTGATTATTTTAAAAATCTGCAAAAAATTCGTATTCAAACCCATCCGCGATTATCCGTACGAATAGCGGAAGAAAAATGGACGGATAAGGACACTCTGATGGCGGCGGTTATGCTGCGTGATGTAACCAGCCTTGTGGAGCGTGAACTCGTGGGGTTTGAATTTTGGAGCCCACAAAGCGGCAATCCGGAACTGGATGCCTTTATGCAATCCATTCAGTTTTTTGATTATTACGAACAAGCTACCGATTTCCTGCAATAATTGGTCGCCGCACCTCAAACCACCGTTGTTAATTCGTGCTGCCGGCCGGTTGTGGACGAATCGATTTTCAAAAAAAACGAAACAAGAGCGTTCCTCGTAACGCATATACCTTTTATAGTGCCCTCATGAAAAAACAACGGATCATATTGCATGTGGATATGGATGCCTTTTTCGCGGCCA
The DNA here is from genome assembly GCA_003696775.1 of Calditrichota bacterium. Taxonomy (GTDB): domain Bacteria; phylum Calditrichota; class Calditrichia; order Calditrichales; family J004; genus J004. The sequence continues at coordinate 10,494 of RFFS01000058.1, read as the reverse complement.
TCGAACAGCGCGATCATCCCGAATACCGGGGGCAACCGCTCATCGTAGGCGCCGATCCGCGACAGGGCAGGGGGCGTGGCGTGGTTTCCACCTGTTCCTATGAAGCGCGGGCATTTGGGGTGCATTCAGCCATGCCCGTCAATCAGGCCTGGCGGCTTTGCCCGCAGGGGATATATGTGCCGCCCAACGGGGCGTTATACAGTCGGGTCAGCCGTTCCATATTTGATGTGTTTTATGAATTTACCGATGCCGTGGAGCCTTTATCCGTCGATGAGGCCTTCCTGGATGTAACCGGCAGTGTCCGGTTGTTCGGTGACGGACCGGACATGGCCCGGCGTATCAAACAGCGTATTCGGGAAAAGGAACAACTCACCGCATCCGTGGGGGTGGCTTCCTGTAAATTTGTGGCTAAAATCGCCTCTGATCTGGAAAAACCCGACGGACTGGTTGTGGTGCCGCCGGAAGGCGCGGCCGATTTTCTGGCGCCTCTGGATATCAGCCGAATGTGGGGCGCCGGCGCCAAAACCCAACAAAAATTGCGGGCCATGGGTATCAAGACACTCGGCGACCTGGCCGCGGCCGATCCGGAATGGTTAAAACGTAAACTCGGTGTGGCCGGCCCCCGTTTTCATCGTTTGGCGCGGGGGATCGATGAACGTCCCGTGCATCGCGTGAGCGGGATGAAATCGATCAGTAATGAACATACCTTTGATCAGGATACGGCCGATGCCGCTCTGTTGAGGCGTACCCTGGCCCGTTTATGTGAAAAGGTGGGGCATCGGTTGCGGAAAGCCGATGTGCGGGCGCGTACCATTCACCTCAAATTACGTTACGATGATTTTAACACACTGACGCGCAGCCACACCCTGCCCCGGACGTTCAACGATACGGCACGGCTCATGGAGGAAATCGGTCATCTGTTTGATGGGTGTTACCGGACGGGGCGCCTTGTACGCTTGCTCGGTGTGGGAGTAAGCGGTCTGGAAAGCCGGGACGGTCAACAGTTGAATTTGTTTGAGACGGAAAACGCCCGAAAACCGCTTGACGATCTGGAAGATATGATTAAAAACCGTTTCGGCGACCATGCCATTCACCGCGCCGACGGGTTGGAAAGTCCCGATGATTGAAAAAATGTAATCATTTTTTGGAATGGAATATTCGATAAAAAAGGAGCCTGCATGTCGCGTTATTTAATTTGGGTTGGATTTCTGTTTGTTACACAAGCGTGGGCCGCTTCCTATTTTCAGCAGGAAGTTGCCTATGACATGGATGCCCGGCTGAACCCTTTTGACCATACCATCACCGTCGATGAGGGGATGATGTATGTCAATAACGCGCCGGATACGTTGAACACCCTCTATTTTCATCTCTACATGAACCGCTATCAAAAAGGCGCATTTTTGTCCGAAAATGCGCGCAGGACGGAAAGCACGGGCGGGATAAATATCCACAAGGTATATATAAACGGCGTCGCCGCGGAAAGCTATGATATCGACCAAACACTGATGCGCGTGCCGCTGGAGGAACCCATGCTCCCCGGCGACACCCTGTATATGCGCTTTGATTTTACGGTGCAATTGCCTCCCGCTGCCGGACGATACGGATACAACGGCGATCATCATGATGTGGGCAACTGGTTTGTGACACCCGTGGTTTATGACCGAAACGGCTGGCATTTACATCAGCATATCGACAATGAATTCTATCAGGAATGGGGGCGGTTTGATGTGCGTATTACGGTACCCAAAGGCTTTGTAACAGGCGCCACCGGTGTGTTGCAAAATCCGGACAGCGCTTTGGCCGATACCACCGCAGCGGTCAGGAATTGGTTCGTTGAACATCCCGATGACAGCACCCATTTTACCACCTGGCATTATAAGGCTGAAAACGTGCATGATTTTGCATGGACAACCGACCCCGATTACCGCTATTACACGGAAACCGTAAATGGGGTGGCGGTGCATTATCTGGTGATGAAGGAAAATTATAAAGACTGGATTAAATATATTCGCGCGGGAACCGGCGCGGTGGAATGGTTGGAAAAGCTGGTGGGGCCCTACCCATATAAGCAAATCACGGTGGCAGATACATATATCCGCGCCGGTGGAATGGAATACCCCCAAATCGTATTCATCAACACATTTCTCGGGCCGCGTTTTTCCGTTTCCTATTTCCGGGCGGTGGTGATCCACGAAATTGCCCACAACTGGTTTTACGGGCTGCTGGCCTCCAACCAAACGGAAGACGAATGGATGGACGAAGGCTTTACCCAGTTTATGGAAATCGAAATCATGGAACGGCTGTACGGCGTAAAAGGCAATATGAACGGCAACCGCCATGGTACGTCATGGCTGAACTTTTCCCACCGGGATCAGGATGACCGCGGTGGCGCCATGCGTAACTATCTGTATGCCGTGTTATCCGGCAGGGAAGTGGACCCGGTGGCCACCATGCCCGACCATTTCCGTAGTGGGGTTACGGTGGCCTCGTACGATAAAACCGCGCTTATTCTGGGAATGCTGGAAAATGTCCTTTCTCCGCGGGTATTCTGGCGGGCCATGCGCGCCTATTACCGTCAATGGCGTTTTCGTCATCCGCGTCCGGAAGATATGATCCGCGCCTTTGAGCGTGCTTCGGGCCGTCGTCTGAAATGGTTCTTCGATCAATGGATTGCCAGTACACGTAACTATGATGTTGCCGTTGAGGAAGTAAGCGGCAGGTGTGCGGGCGATAGCTGCCACACCCGGATTGTATTGGAAAATAAGCGGGATATTTATATGCCCGTGGATATGCTGTGTGTGCTGGAAAACGGCGATTCACTGCTTTACAGGATTCCCATCGACAGCTTTGGAACGCGGCTGCCCGACCGGCGCTACCTGCCTTATTGGTACTTTACCGATAAGCAATACCGCACGGAGATTATAACACCGTCGCCCGTCAGGGAGGTGGTGTTGGACCCCGGACACCGTCTGGCGGATGTCAACCGTTTAAATAACAGCAATGGTTTGTTCCCGCGCCAGGAATTTAACTTTATGAACCGTTCCCATTCTTACCCGCCTCTGGACGCCTATGCCTGGGATATTTTTCCTACTTTGGATTATAACGCGACGGATGGCGTGAAACCCGGTTTACGCTTCGACGGCGCCTATCTCGGCATGAAGCACATGATGGGCGGCGCCATTTATTTTCCCCTGAAGAAACAGGCGCCCGACGGATATTTGCGATATGAAAACAGTCTGCCGACTGTCAGCCGCCGTCTTTCCTGGTCAACACAGCTTACCCAAATGGATGGTTTGCGCATGGTCCGTGCCGGATTGAAGTGGCGGGATGGCGTGGCGTACATGGCTCGTTTGCAGGCGGAATGGTATCGGTCGTATAAAAAGCTACCCGATAACGGCGCTCCGTATCAACAGGATGTGACCCGTCTCGGATTGGAGTGGGTGGGCAGCGCCCGGGGCAAGGGAAGGTGGATGATACGTGCGGAAGCCTCCGGATATGGCAGCGCTTACCGGTTTTTAAGATTCGAATGGACGCAGCACAAAGAGTGGCAGGCCGGTTACGGCGATTACGCTTTGATTTTAAACAGCCGTCTGGGATTGACCCGTGGCGCGCTGCCCGACTGGGAACAATTTCTGTTGTATGGCGCCAACGGCCGTCAGCGTTTTAACAACCCCTGGTACCGCGCCGCCGATCTGTCTTCCGGAAGCTGGAATGATCCGCCCCGATTGTATATGAAAAAGGGCGCGGCGGTGCGCGGCAGTCAGTTGACCGGGGTTGCTCCGGCCCTGAGCGGAAACAACACGGTGCAGGTCAGTGTGGATATACTTTTCCCGTCCGTTTTGGCTAATATCCCCCTGCCCGTTCTCAGTTCCATCGAAAACAGGCTTTTTGCCGACGCCGGTTTGGTTTGGGATCGGTCGCCCGATGCGGATAATATGATATACAGCGCCGGTTTTGCCCTGCATTACCGGCCGCCGTATGCATGGGCCGCCACGCTGGGGCTGGAAAATATCGTGGCGGAATTCCCCTTGTTTGTAACCCATACGGGCTACCGTCAGCAGGCGATGGGATTCCGGTGGTTGTTGAGTCTGGAATGGAACCTGTGGCGTACCCCGTTTTGGGACGCGTTGGAAAAGTGAGTCTTCCATTCGCTATTTAAAGCGGTTTATCTTAATTTTGGGGCGTGTTTCAATCGATTTTTAACAGGTAAAACAAAGGATTTTGTATGCCAGGGACATCGCAGATTTCGGGTTTTTATAAAAAGAGCATACCGGAAAGGATTCAGACATTGGTGGACAAGGGGATATTAAGCCCGGAAGATGCTTTATCCCTGAAAAACGGTCGGTTGCTGCTCGATGCCGCCGGTTCCGATAAGATGATTGAAAATGTGGTGGGCGTGTTTGGCCTGCCCATGGGGCTGGGGCTTAATTTTGTGGTCAATGGCCGGGAACATGTGGTGCCCATGGTGGTGGAGGAACCGTCCATTGTTGCCGCCGTCAGCGGGATGGCCAAACTGGTGCGCGCGGCGGGGGGCTTTATCAGCGAAACTACCGACCCCATTCTGATTGGCCAGATTCAGGTTACCCGGTTAAAAGATATCCACGCTGCCCAACAGGCGATATTGCATAACAAGGAAGATATTATCAGTCTGGCGAACAGTCTGCATCCCAATATGGTGGCCCGTGGCGGCGGCGCCCGGGATGTGGAAGTGCGTCAGCTTAATACCGGCGATCCGGAAACGGAAATGCTGATCGTCCATTTATTGGTGGATGTACAACAGGCCATGGGCGCCAATCTGGTGAACAGCATGTGCGAGGGCGTGGCTTCTCTGGTGGAAAAAATCACCGGTGGCCGGGTATTTCTGCGCATTTTGTCCAATCTAGCGGATCGTTCCCTGGTACGGACACGTTGCACCATTCCCGTTGCCTTGCTGGAAGATGAAGCATACAGCGGTGAACAGGTGCGCGACGGCATCATTCTGGCCAATAATTTTGCGCTGGCCGATCCGTATCGCGCCGCCACGCATAACAAAGGTATTATGAACGGCATCGATCCCCTGGTGATTGCCACGGGTAACGACTGGCGGGCTATGGAAGCCGGCGCGCATGCTTTTGCCGCCCGGACCGGGCGTTACACTGCCCTGACGCGATGGACGAAAAATGAAAAAGGCGATCTGGAGGGGTTCATCGAATTGCCGGTGCGCGTAGGGACCGTGGGAGGATCGCTGCGAAGCAACCCCATGGTGCAGCTCGCTTACCGTCTGCTGGGCACCGAAGATGCCCGGGAACTGTCCGAAATCATCGGCGCGGTGGGGCTGGCGCAAAATCTCGGCGCCATCCGCGCCCTGGCAACCGAAGGCATTCAACGCGGCCATATGAGCCTGCATGCCCGCAGCGTGGCCATGACCGCCGGCGCGCGACCGGAGATTTTTGAAACCGTGGTGGAAGAACTGATCGACAGCGGCGAAATCAAAGTCTGGAAAGCAAAGGAAATCATCGAGCGGGTGGAGCAAAACGCGGATGCCGCGCGAGCTGCCTCGTTGATGCAGGAGCCGCAGGCAGACCTGCCCACGGGTTACGGCAAAGTGATCTTGCTTGGCGAACACGCCGTGGTTTATGGCGCCCGGGCCATCGCGGCGCCCATCTCACTGGCCATGCAGGCACGCGTCACCCGAAATAAACGACAGGGGGTGCATCTGATCATCCCGCGCTGGGGGGTGGAAGAAAAACTGTCCCGCGGGGCACAATATAAATATTCCATTTTCCGATCGCTTGAGATGATTTTGGAAACATTGAACCTGCGCCGGGAAAATATGCAAATCGAAGTGTTCCCGCACATCCCCCGCGCCATGGGGCTGGGCGGCTCGGCGGCCCTGGCCGTGGCCATCATCCGCGCCCTTTCGGAAACCTATGCTCTGAATCTGACCGATGCACAGGTCGCGGAACTTTCCTTCAAGTCGGAATCGATTGTGCATGGCCGCGCCTCGGGCATCGACAACACCCTGGCGACTTACGGCCGGTTTATTCGCTTTAAAAAGGGCACCCCGCCGATGATGGAACCGATCCGCCTGCCTGAAAAAATGCGTGTGGTGATTGGCTTAACCTGGACGGAAAGCCTGACCGCCACGATGGTCAATAAGGTGCGCGCCGCCTGGGAAGGCAACCCCGCCATGTACGAGCGTATCTTTAACGATATCGACGAGCTTGTGCAGCAGGCCGGGCCGGCCATTGAAAAAGCCGATTGGGTGAAACTGGGCGAGTTGATGAATATCAACCACGGTTTGCTCAACGCCCTGGGGGTATCCGGCAGGGAAATTGAAGAAATTATCGACATTGCCCGCTCCAACGGCGCGCTGGGCGCCAAGCTGACAGGCGGTGGGGGTGGCGGGGCCATAATCGCCTTGTGCCCCGATAATGCCGAATTGGTGGCCGCGGCGATCCGGGCGGCGGGGTATCAGGCCATGATAACCGACCTGGCTTAAAAGGAGACTCAACATGGCGGTGGAATATCTTGTTCATGATCTGGAAAAGGTACGCGGTCGGTTGCAACGGCTGCATTTTCTGTTAACCGAACCCGAATCGGACGCTATCCATGAGGAAACACGACAACAGTTTGCCGTGGTCTATCGGGAACTCAATGAACTGTTGGGACGCTATCTGGAAAACGAATTTGCCGTACAGGCCGGGGATGCGGGCGAACTGTATCGTCTTGGCCATGAAAAACGGTTGTATAATGCCGAGACCCTCCGCCGGTTGCAAAAGATGGCTGCGCAAGGGCACGGAAAACCGAAGGATTTAAGCGCCTTTTACGAAAATGTGCGTGATGATTATGTGTTTTTGTTGCGCATGCTGCACGATATGCTTCAGCGCATGGGCGAAGAGCCGGAAGAAAATAACGAATAACCGAACGGAGCGAACTCTTAATGGATAATACGCGGATCGTTTCTTTTGATGATGAACCTTTGATTTTAGTGGATAGCCGGGACCATGTGCTGGGCTATGAGAGCAAGGATAAAGTCCACGACGGCGACGGCATGCTGCACCGCGCTTTTTCCGTCTTTATCTTTAACAGCCACGGGGAATTACTGATGCAACAGCGCCATGCCGATAAACGCCTGTGGCCGCTGATCTGGTCCAACAGTTGTTGCAGCCATCCGCGCAAGGGTGAAAGCGGCGATGCCGCGGCGGATCGGCGATTGTTTGAGGAACTGGGGCTGAAAACGCCTTTGGAATATCTGTATAAATTTGAGTACAAAGCCCGCTACAAGGATTTGGGCACCGAGCACGAACTCTGTTCCGTTTATATCGGCGCCACGGACGACGCGCCGCGCGTCAACGCCACGGAGGTGGCCGAGTGGAAGTTTATGAGCCGGGATGAACTGAATCGTCAGCTACGGGAAACACCGGAACGGTTTTCTCCCTGGTTTAAGATGGAATGGAAAGCCCTGCAGGAAACGTACTGGCCGCGCATTGAGGCGTTAATCAGCCGGCTGTAACGGCAATGAATGCGCCTTTTGTTTTAGCCCGGCCAGGGGGTTAAAGATATATTTTTGTTATCCATGATAACCTAAGCGAATAAAACGCATCTAAATTGACATATTTCGTGATAAACGAATGTATTAAAAATTTATAATCTCATTAAACGCAATGCGTTTAGAAGGTTGTTGGCAGAAATTAAAATTAAAATAGAAAATGATTACGGAAAAAATAACACTTCAACAATTAGAAACTTTTCTCTTCAAAGCCGCGGATATTTTGCGCGGGAAGATGGACGCATCCGAATACAAGGAGTTTATTTTCGGGATGCTGTTTATCAAACGCATGTCGGATGAGTTTGACAAGAAGCGGGTAACGCTGAGAAAACAATTTAGGGCGCAACACTTGGCGGATGATGTCGTTGAGGAATTGCTGGAAGATAAAACTTCCTACGGCGAGACCTTTTTTGTACCCAAGCGTGCCCGCTGGCATGAGGCTTGGGTGGATGAGCACGGCAACGAGGTGCCGCCGCTCAAACATCTGAAACACAACATCGGCGAGATGCTGAACAAAGCCCTGGCGGCGCTGGAAGATGAAAACGACGCCCTGGCCGGGGTGCTGAAGGACAACATCGATTTTAACGCCGGCAAAGGCAAAGAAGGGCGCACCCGCATTTCCGACCAGAAGTGGAAAGACCTGCTGGACCATTTCAACGATCCCCGCTTTGTGCTGGTCAACGAAAATTTTGAATTTCCCGATCTGCTGGGCGCCGCTTACGAATATCTGATTAAATATTTTGCCGACAGCGCCGGTAAAAAAGGCGGCGAGTTTTATACACCCAACGAAGTTGTGCGTCTGCTGGTGCAACTGGTTAAACCGCAGGCGGGCATGGAAATTTACGACCCCACATCGGGAAGTGGCGGCTTTCTGATTCAGGCCCATCAATATATCGAAGAGCAGGGGCAGAATCCCGATGATGTTTCCCTTTACGGACAGGATTCCAACGGCACGGTCTGGGCCATTTCCATGATGAACATGATCCTGCACAACATCGTCAAGTTCAATATTGAAAACGGCGATACCCTGGAAGAACCGCTGCATCTGGAAAACGGCACCATCAAAAAATTCGACCGCGTGCTGGCCAATCCCCCCTTCTCACAGAATTACAGCAGGCAGAACATGCGCTTCACCAACCGCTTCAAGGAGTTTTGCCCGGAAACAGGGAAGAAAGCCGACCTGATGTTCGTGCAGCACATGCTGACCAGTCTGAAACCCAACGGCAAATTGGCGACCATCATGCCCCACGGTGTGCTGTTCCGCGGCGGCAAGGAAAAACTGATCCGCGAGCATTTTATCAACGACGATGTGATCGAAGCCATCATCAGTCTGCCGCCGGGACTCTTTTACGGCACCGGAATCCCCGCCTGTGTGCTGGTGATGCGTAAAAACAAGCCGGACGAACTAAAGAACAAAATCCTGTTCATCAACGCCGACGCCGAATACGCCGAGGGCAAGAATCAGAACAAACTGCGCCCCGAGGACATCGAAAAAATCGACTATGTGTTCACCTACAAACTGCAAATACCCAAGTATTCCCGATTGGTGGATAAACAGGAAATCGTGGAGCAGCACGATTATAACCTGAACATCCGCCGTTATGTGGACAACACCCCGGAGCCGGAACCGGAAGACGTGACGGCGCATCTGCTGGGCGGCATCCCGCAGGCGGAAGTGGAGGCCAAACAAAGCGAATTTGCCAAGTTCAACATCGACCCGGCCATTATCTTTGAACCGCTGCGGGAAAAGTATCTGCAATTCCGGGCTGCCATCGACGAAAAGAGCAAAATAAAACCGACGCTGGAAGCGGATGAAAACCTGCAGGCCACCATCGCCCGCATGCAGGGGGAAATCGAAAACTGGTGGCAGACGGCGCAGAACGATTTTGCGGCGCTTTACAAAAACAATTCCCTGCCCGAGGTGCGGTCCAAACTGCTGCAATCGCTCAAAGAAAAACTCACCCCTATCGGTGTGCTGGATGAGTTTCAGGTGGCGGGTGTGTTTGTCAACTGGTGGCAGAATATCCGCTACGACCTGAAGACCATCGTCAATATGGGCTGGAGCCATATTCTGATACCCGACGACTATCTGGTCAACGCATTCTTCCAAAAGGAAGCCGCAGAAATGGAAGCGCTGGAAGCCCGGCAGAGCGAAAAGGAGAGCGAACTGGCCGAGGCAGTGGAAGCGGTGGAATACGAGCCGGAAGAGGATGAAAAGGTAACCGCTAAGGTGGTGAAAGAACAACTGGTGATGATGGTGAAAGACCTGCAGGCATCCTACGGCGCCAGCGCCGAAAAGGAACGCCGCACCTATGAAGAACAGTTGCAGACCATCAAAAACCTGGAAGCGGAGATTAAAAAAATAAAAAAGGCGATAAAGGAAAAGCAGGCCGAACTGGAACTGAAACTGAGCCTAAAACGCCACGGCGCCGAGGAGGAAAAGGAAAATATCCGGCAATTGATTGCCCAGGCCGACGCCGCCATTGCCAAACAGGACCCGGCAAACAAGGAAGAGAAGAAGAAAATAACCTCACTGAACAAGGACAAAAAAACACTGGTGCAGCGGCTGGCACAGACCGACGCCCTGATGGAGCAGATCGGGCAGCCGATTACCGAAGCCGAATGCAAGCGGCTGATTCTGCAAAAACTGTATGACCTGATTGCCCGCGAACTGGAGCGCTACCTGACCGCCGAAAAACGGCAGTTGATGGCCCTGTTCGAAAACTGGTGGGACAAATACGCCGTTTCCGCCCGGCAATTGGAAGAAGAGCGCAGCCAAACGCTGGAAAAGTTGAATTCGTTTTTAGATGAATTGGGATATTTGAGGGTATAGATGAATTATCAAAATAAAAATATTCCAACAGGTTGGGCCGAATTTGAATTAGGCAAAGTATTGAAATACGAACAGCCTTTCAATTATATCGTTAAAAATGAAGAGTATAAATCGACCGGAATACCCGTTT
>RFFS01000057.1 GCA_003696775.1 Calditrichota bacterium | reverse complement strand
ATCATCGACTATCTGGTGAATAACGCCGGATTTGGGGATAACGGACCGTTCCTGGAAACCAATTGGGACAAACAACAACGCATGATCGAACTGAACATCACGGCATTGACGCATCTAACCCGCCTGTTTCTGCCGGAAATTGTACGACGCGGAGAGGGTGGTTTGTTGAATGTGGCTTCCACCGCCGGTTTTTTACCCGGTCCTTACATGTCCGTTTATTACGCAAGCAAGGCGTATGTGCTCAGTTTCACGGAAGCCATCGCTCAGGAGGTGGCGGGAACCAAAGTTAAAGTAAGCGCTTTGTGTCCCGGTCCCGTGCGCACGGAATTTATGGATGTGGCCGGTATAAAAAACGCCGCGATGTTCAATGCCCTAACCGAACTGAGCGCGGAAAAAGTGGCCCGCATCGGTTACCGGGGTTTGATGCGCGGCAAAGTGGTAAATATTTCCGGTTTAACCATGAAGGTGTTGATCCACTCGTTAAGGACATCCCCGCGTTCCCTGATACGGCGCATATCCGCGTTTATGGCACGAAACAAAGCATAAGGATGTGCAATGAAATTACCTCGTTTATCCATGGAAAACCATGCTTTCACCTGGGTGATGCTGGCCATGCTTTTGCTGGCGGGGGTGAATGCCTTTATTTCCATGCCGCGTTCGGAAGACCCGAATGTGGCGCCAGCCGCCACAACCATCATCGTCGTGTACCCGGGGGCTACGCCTTCGGATATGGAACAACTTGTGATCGATCCGCTGGAAGAAGCGATCAACGAGCTGGATGATATTAAAAAGCTGGTTTCGGTCAGTGATGACGGTCTGGCTTTGCTCACCGTGCGTTTTTACGGCGGCAGCGATCCGGATGAAAAATACAACGATGTGCTCCAAAAAGTGAATCGCGTACGCGATGATCTTCCGGAGGATATTTTCAGCCTGGAGACGGTGAAGTGGGCGGTGGGCAACACCAATATTATGCAGATAGCCCTGAGCGGCGCGGAAGAAGACACACCGCTCATGAAACAATACGCCGAACGTCTGAAAGATAAGCTGGGTGTGATTAAAGGCATCAACCGCATAAAAACCTGGGCCACGCCGCAAAGGGAAGTGCGTATTTCCATCGATCTGGCTAAAACAGCGGCATGGCATATACCCGTGGAGCAGGTCATTGCGGCCATTCAATCTTCCAATCATGCACTGCCGGGCGGACATGTGGACCTGGGCGGGCGTAAGTATAACATACGCACCAGCGGCCGCTATCCCGATCTGAACGCCATACGGAACACCATAATTCACGCACGCGGACAGGCGCCAGTGCGTTTGCGGGATATCGCCACGGTGCACTGGGCACAAAAGGAACCGACTTACAGCGCGCGGGTAAACGGCCGGCGGAGTGTGTTTGTTACCTTTAGCCAAAAAGAAAAGACCAATATTTTTGAAATACGGGAAAAAGTCCGGCATATTTTAGATGATTTCCGGACCACCCTGCCACCGACACTTGACATGGAAGTGGTTTTTGATCAATCCATTAGTGTGGACAATCGTCTCAGTGTATTTTTCAATAATCTGTTTCAGGGGATGATCCTGGTAGGGCTCGTAATCTTCCTGGCGTTTGGTTTACGCATTGCTCTCATCATTACGCTGATGATTCCGGCGTCGATTGTCATCGCCATGTCCTTTGTGGATATCAGCGGTTTCGGGCTGCAACAGATGTCCATCGTAGCCATGGTTATCGCGCTCGGGCTATTGGTGGATAACGCCATTGTTGTCATGGAAAACATCTTACGATTCCGGGATCAGGGTCTCAATCGACGTCAGGCCGCCATTCAGGGTGTTACCCAGGTGGGGTGGGCGGTGGTATCGTCCACGGTGACCACGGTACTGGCGTTTGTTCCCATCATTATGATGCAGGATGAAACAGGCGATTTCATACGCAGCATGCCGGTTACCGTGGTGTACATCCTGTTGGCTTCTCTGTTTCTGGCATTGAGCGTGGCGCCCTTGATGGCTTCGCGTTATCTTCCCGAAAAGGCCGAAGCCCGTCCACGCGTCTTACAGCGTCTTTTTAACCGTTTCATCGAAAACCGTTATAACAAAAGACTGGCTTTTGCCCTTAAAAGACCGGGTTTAACCGCCGGGCTGGCCGTAATGTTTTTTTTGGGGTCGCTTTTACTGTTCCCGCTGGTGGGCGTGGGGTTTTTTCCCAAAGCGGAGCGCAATCAATTTTTAATAGAAGTGAACACACCGCGCGGCGTGTCCCTTGCTTATACCGATTCCGTCGCGGCGGAAACGGAAAAACTGTTGGCCGGAATGCCGCAGGTGGCCACGTATGTTACCAATGTGGGACACGGTAATCCGCAAATCTATTACAATGTTAAGTCCAGGGATGAAAGCAGCCATTACGCGGAAATATTTGTACAGCTTAAATCCCGGGATAAACTGGCCATGGCCGCGGTGCTGGACACATTGCGTCGTCAAACCGCCCGGATACCGGGCGTGCGGATCGATATCAGGGAATTTCAGCAGGGGCCGGAAGTGGAAGCGCCCATCGCCCTGAAAATTTTGGGAGATGATCTCGATACATTGCGGGTTATGTCCCGACGGGTGGAAAATATAATGCGCAATATACCCGGCATTATCAATATCGACAATCCGCTGGGCGAAGCGGCCACGGACCTTAAAGTTCATATCAATCGGGATAAAGCGGCATTATATGGCATTCCTGTTAACCGGATTGACCGGATGATACGCCTGTCCTTAACCGGTGTGAAAACCGGCACTTTCCGGGATGCCCATGCCGAAGAGTATGATATGACCCTGCGTTTGCCTGTACAGGACGGTCGTGCCCGAATAAGTGATTTTGAGCGAATATATCTGACGAGCGCCACAGGGGAAGCGATACCTTTAAAACAACTGGCCCGTGTCACTTTCAGCGCTTCGCCGGCCCAAATCAGCCATTATCAAACCCGGCGCAATGTGACCTTAAAAGCCGATGCCGCGCCGGGATATTCTGTTAATAAAGTCACCCGGGCGTTGCTGGACAGCCTTAAAAACTATCCGAAACCATCCGGCTACAGCTACCATGCCGGAGGAGAGCTGGAAAGCCGACAGGAATCGTTTGGCGGCATGGGGCGGGCCGCGCTGATTGCGCTGGTGGCTATTTTTGGTGTGCTGGTACTGCAATTCCGATCATTTCGCCAACCCTTGATTGTGTTCAGCGCCATTCCGCTGGCGATAACCGGTTCCATCATCGCTTTGTTACTGACGGGGTATGCGTTCAGTTTCACGGCCTTTGTCGGGCTGACCAGCCTGATCGGTATTGTAATCAACAATTCCATTATACTGGTGGATTATGCCAACCAGTTACGGGCGGAAGGAATGGCCGTGGACAAGGCGTTAACGCGTGCCGGGCAAACCCGTTTTACACCCATAATTTTAACAACAGCCACAACGGTGGGCGGTTTGCTTCCGCTTACCATCGGAGGCGGCAGTTTATGGGCGCCCATGGGTTGGACCATCATGGGCGGATTGTTGTTAAGCACGTTTTTAACCCTGCTGGTTGTACCGGCTTTGTATAAATTGTATAATGTGTAAAATAGCATGGGAGGAAGTTTGCATACCATTTTAGGTGCCGGAGGTGTTGTCGGCCGCGAAACGGCAAAGGCCCTGCATAAGGCCGGACAAACCGTCCGACTGGTAAGCCGCCATCCGGTGAAAGTAAATGAAAACGATATGTTGCATTCGGCTGATCTGACAAACGGTGAGGCGGTTATGGCTGCCTTGGAAGGCAGCGAAACGGCATACCTGACGGTTGGTTTACCCTACCGAACCAAAATTTGGCGGGAGCAATGGCCGGTTATTATGCGCAATGTTATCGAAGCCTGTGCCCGTCATCAGACGCGTTTAATTTTTCTTGACAATGTTTATATGATCGATCCGGCGCATTTGTCCCGCATGACCGAGGCCAGCCCATACGGTCCGGTTTCCGGCAAGGGCGCCGTGCGCCGGGAAGTGGCGGAAATGCTGCTTGATGCCATGAAAACCGGCAAGGTGCGGGGCGCCATCGCGCGGGCGGCGGATTTTTACGGCCCCGATAACGATAAAAGTGTGATGGTGGAACTGGTGTTTAAAAATCTCCATAAGAACAAACCGGCCATGTGGCTCGGGAATCCCGATAAAAAACACAATTACACCTACACACCGGACATCGGGAGGGTGATGGCCCTGTTGGGTACCGATGCAAAAGGCTTGGGAAGAGTGTGGCATATCCCCTCCTCGGAAGCTTATACGGGCAGGGAGTGGGTCGAAAAGATCGCCGCGGCCTTGCAGGTAAAGCCGCGCATCAAATCCATCAGCCGGGGCGCCGCGCGGGTGTTTGGTCTGTTCAATACCGATGTGCGGGAATCGGTGGAAATGATTTATCAGTTTGAAAACGATTACTTCCTGGACGGTTCCGATTTAGAAAAGCACTTTAATTTTAATGCCACCGCCGCCGAAGAAGCCATTAAGTCAATCATAACTGCTGATTTCGGTAAAACAGGCTAAATACGTGCCTGATAGGTGTAGAGCTGATAATAACGGCCACGGGCTTCAATTAAGCTGTCGTGGTTGCCTTTTTCGGCAATACGGCCCGCTTCAATAACCAAAATTTGATCGGCGCGACGTATGGTGCTTAAACGGTGGGCGATAACGAAGGTGGTGCGGCCTTCCATCAATTTTTCCAGAGATTGCTGGATATATTTTTCGCTTTCGGTGTCCAGATTGGACGTAGCCTCATCCAGTATCAGGATGCGCGGATCGGCCAGAATGGCCCGGGCAATGGCTACCCTTTGCCGTTGACCGCCTGACAATTTAACGCCGCGTTCGCCGATCACCGTTTCCAGACCGTCATCAAAACGTTGTGTAAATTCGCTGACATAAGCCGCTTCAACCGCTGCCTGTAACTGTTCTTCGCTTGCGTCGGGCCGGGCGAATAAGATATTCTCCCGGATGGTGCCTTCAAAGAGAAAATCATCCTGTAATACCACACCGAGCTGCGCGCGGTAATCCTGCAGACGTACACGACTTAAATCAACGCCGTCAATGGTGATGGTACCCGATGTGGGTGTGAGAAATGAAGCCACCAGGCCGGATATGGTTGTTTTTCCGGAGCCCGAACTGCCGACTAATGCGGTAACACTGCCGGCCGGCGCCTTGAAGGATATTCCGTGTAATACCGGGTGTTCCGGGGTGTAGGCAAAATTCACATCTGTAAATTCGATATCGCCTTTAATTGTAGATAAGGCAAGTGTCCGTTTCGGGTCTTCCGTTTCCGGTGGCGTGTTCAATAGTTCTTCCATGCGATCCAGACCGGCAAAAGCCTCGGTGATCTGGCTGCCGATGTTGCCCATTTGGATGATGGGGGCGATCATAAAGCCCAGATAGAGCGTAAAGGCGAACAGGTCGCCCACGGACATGGTACCGCGCATGATATAGACGCCGCCCAGTCCCATAATCGCCGCCGAGGTGACACCCATCAGCAGGGTGGCCGCGGAAGTAACCAGGCTGGACGAAGTCAGGGATTTTTTCACATTGCGAAACAGACGATCCACACCGTCGGCAAAAACCGCCTCTTCCTGGCGTTCGGCGTTAAAGCCCTTAATGACCCGTATGCCGCCCATGCTTTCCGTTAAACGCCCCGTTACTTCGGCGTTGATTTTACTGCGTTCACGGAAAATCGGCCGGATAAAACCAAAGGCTTTCAGTGAAATCAGGCCGAACAAAGCCATCGGCACCAGAGCAACAAGCGTCAACGTTACATTGATATTTAAGAGGATGAAAAAGGCCACAACTGCTGTCAGCACCCCGCCGATCAATTGAACAAAACCGGTGCCCACCAGATTACGTACCCCTTCGGCGTCGCTCATGATGCGCGCCACCAGAGCGCCGCTTTTTTGGTTGTCAAAGAAACCGGTGGGCATTTTAAGAATATGGCGTTGCAGTTTAAGGCGCAAGCTGGCTATCAGACGGTGCGCCTCCACACTCAGCAGGCGGGTCAGGGCGAATGAAGTTAAGGACTGGATGGTAACCGCGCCGATCACGGCGAGCAATAACCATTTCAGCATGCCCATATCCTGACGGGCTATGACATCATCGATAAGGTATTTACTGGCGCCGGGTAACACCAGTCCCGAGGCGCGATTGAGGATGATCAGTATCAATCCGATAAAAAGATAGCCGCGCCGCGGCCAGATAATCGAACGAAAGACATAACGCAAAGAGTTGTGAGAAGTCTTTTTACCCGGTAAATTTGTGCTCTGTGATGTGCTAATTTTGCTCAATGGATTTCCTGCTTGTTTGACGGGTGATTTAGGTGTTGCAACACATTACGGCCTGAAACGTTTAAGATCAATTACTTATGGCCTGTTTCTGTGTTTGGCACGACACATGCTACGTATGTTTTTGAGGGTTTGTTGCATATAAAGGGAAATGAATTATGAGAACCGGGTTGATTGTGACGCATAACGGCAATGCGCATTTTGATGAATTTTTGGCCTTATCGCTGATTCTTGCCGTGGAAAAGGACGTACATTTTTATATCGAACGCCGTGAGCCGACGCTCAGCGAGCTGGATGATCCCGATATTTATGTGGTGGATATCGGCAACCGTTATGAGCCGGAACGCCGCAACTTTGATCATCATCAGGACTTAAACATACCGGCCAGTTTTGTACTGGTGGCCGATTATCTGAAAGTAAGTTCCTATCTCAGCCACAGCCCGTGGTGGCAGTTCAAAGACCGCATAGACAGGCGCGGCGGTTTCCGCATGGCCCGTGATTTTGGCCTGGAAAGCCTCGACCCCATGCACAGTCCGCTGGAAACGTTTATGCTTAAACAGTTTTCCAAAAGCCCGCTGTCGGTATATCAGCAAATGAAGCTCTTCGGTGCCGAACTGATCGAATCCGGCCGGGCGTTGGAAGAACAAATCGCCTTTTGGCGGCAATGCCAGATGGTGCAATTGAAGGATAAACGGGTGGCCATCGCGTTAACGGAAGATACCACCGGCTCGTTGCCGTTTTTTGATACCCTGAGCGATCCGCCCCATATCCGTGTAAATTACGATGGACGCGGTGAAGGTTGGAGCCTTTCCACCGTTCGTGATGCCGAAGGTGTCAATTTCGCCCGTATCGCGCATTTACCGGAAATCAAATTTGCCCATAAAAACGGATTCATCGCCAAAACCCATAAACGTTTGCCGCTGGATCGGGTGCTGCAACTGGTAGAGCAGGCCATCGAACCTTCGGAAGAAGCAACAGGCCATCTGGCTGTTTAAAACGCATCGGTTTATCATCCCGCGCGGGGCGCCTTTGGTCCCGCGTGTTTAATTCTTACCATCATCCAAATTCGTTTTGTCTGTCCCCGCTCTTTGTGTATTTTATCTTTTTAAGCCATAAAGAACGGAATTATGAACTTATATCTGCGTTTATTGCTTCTTACTATTAAAAGTTTTTTTATGAAGAAAACCACCGTCAATGAGGCGGGATGTCTGTCTTTTCGAATCTGGCCGCACGATCTGGATATCAACGGCCATTTAACCAATGCGCGCTATCTTTCTTTTATGGACCTGGGACGCACCTTTTTTATCGTGCAAAACGGGATTTTAAAATGGATCATGCGCAAACGCTGGATGCCGGTGGCCAATGCCGTGGAAATCACCTTTATCCGCGAATTAAAGCCCTTTACACATTTTGATTTGCACACAAAACTCATTTGCTGGGACGCCAAATATTGGTATTTCGAACAACGGTTCATGGTGGGCGAAACATTGCATGCCCTGGCTCATATACGCGGTGTGTTTGTTCATAACGGCCGGGTTATTCGTCCGCAAAGTGTGATCAGCTTAATTGATCCTGTCCTGCAAAGTCCCGCGGAACCCGCTGTAATAAAGGAGTGGAAATTGTTGCTGGATGCCAAAAAAGACGCCAATCAAAATAGCGGCCGGGGTGTCGCATGAAAGATGAGCGTACCACGGCGGAACTTGAACAACTCGTCGAACGACATAAACGTTATTACCGGGAAACGTTGCGCCATCAACCCGTGAGCGGGCGCATAGCAAAATTGAAACAGATGCGCCGTTGGATCATGCGTCATCGCGCGGCTTTGATTGAGACGCTGCATGCCGATTTTAACAAACCGGCCGTGGAGACCGAGCTAAGTGAAAGCAAGGTGGTGCTGGCGGAAATCGATCATGCCTTGCGGCACATCCGCCATTGGGCGGCGGAACGTCGTGTTCCGACCCCGGTGTTGTTGTTGGGCGGACGTTCGCGAATCCGCGTGGAACCCAAAGGGGTGGTGTTGATCATTGCGCCCTGGAATTTTCCGTTCAATTTGGCCGTGGGACCACTTGTGTCGGCGGTGGCCGCCGGCAACAGCGTGGTCGTCAAGCCATCCGAATATACACCACGCACCGCCGCGCTTATCGAAAGCCTGGCGCGTGACATTTTTAATCCGGATGAAGTCTCTGTTATACAGGGAGGCCCGGAAACAGCGGCTGCTTTGACCCGTTTGCCTTTCGATCACATATTTTTTACAGGCAGTCCGCAAGTGGGTAAAAAAGTTATGGCCGCGGCGGCGGAACATCTGACCCCGGTTACATTGGAGCTGGGCGGTCAAAATCCGGTTATCGTGGCTGCCGACGCTGATGTGCGGCAAACCGCTAAACGCTTGCTGTATGCTAAAGTACTTAATGCCGGGCAATCCTGTGTTTCCGCCAATTACGTGCTGGCGCACCACTCTGTCAAGGCGCCGTTGATGGAAGCTTTAAAACAGGAGCAAGCGCGCCTGGCCGCCGCCGGGGGCGAAAGGGCAGGGGTGATCAATGATGCACATGCCCGCCGTTTAAGAGACTGGCTGGTGGAGGCGCGTACTCATGGTGCAAGGGTCATGCCGGATGATCAGTTATTTTTGGATTCCGTTACACGCCAGGGGGGACCCGTTATTCTCGAAGATGTGGCGCCGGAGAGCAAAGTGATGCAAAATGAAATATTTGGTCCGCTTTTACCGGTTATATCTTACAATACGCTGGATGAAGCCTTGAGACATATCGAAAGGCGGCCCTATCCGCTGGCTCTGTATATTTTTTCCCGGAACCGTTCGGTCATCCGACGCATCATCCGGGAAACGGTTTCCGGCGCGGTGGGAGTGAATGAGACCACCGTCCATTTTTTTAATAATGACCTGCCGTTTGGCGGAGCGGGGTACAGCGGCATGGGTAGCGCCCACGGTTATTACGGCTTTCGGGCGTTCAGCCGGGAACGCGCCGTGTTTAAGATGCCGGCCCGCTTTTCCATTGTCGATCTGATCCGGCCGCCCTACGACGGTTTTTCCAACCGGATCAAAGAATTGATCATGCGCTTTTTGTAAGCCGAAACATCCGAAATCAAAATTTAACAAACAGGTAAAAAGATCTATGACACCTTATGAAATAATCGCTAAAAAACGAGACGGACACACTTGTAGCCCGGAAGAAATAAACTGGTTGATTAACGCCTATACAGAGGGCGCCCTGCCCGATTATCAGATGGCGGCGTGGTTGATGGCCGCCTTTATCCGCGGTTTGAATGACGAAGAAAAGCACGCGATCACCCGGGCCATGCTGCATAGCGGGATTGTGGCCGATTTAAGCGATATCCCCGGTATTAAGGTGGATAAGCACAGTACCGGAGGCGTAGGCGACAAGGTATCCATCATTCTGGCCCCGGTGGTGGCGGCGGCCGGCGTGCCCGTTCCGATGATTTCCGGACGTGGTCTGGGGCATACCGGGGGTACGCTTGATAAACTGGAAAGCATACCGGGCTTCAAAACCGATTATGATTTCGAGAATTACCGTCGTATTATCCGCGAAACCGGTGTGTGTCTGATTGGCCAGACAAAGGAAATCGCTCCTGCGGACAAAAAGATTTACGCCTTGCGCGATGTAACCGCTACGGTGGAATCCATTCCGCTGATTTCGGCTTCGATAATGAGTAAAAAACTGGCCGAAGGCATCGACGCGTTGGTTCTGGATGTGAAATGCGGCAGCGGCGCCTTTATGAAGGAACCCGAGCGCGCGGAAGAGCTGGCCCGCAGTCTGATCGGCATCGGCGAGGCGGCCGGGAAAACCACGGTAGCCTATATGACCAATATGGACGAACCTCTGGGACGCAAAGTAGGCAACTGGCTGGAAATCGAGGAATGCATCGACGCGTTGAACGGCAACGGCCCGGCAGATCTGATGGAAGTCACCCATCATCTGTGCGGCGCCATGATTTGGTTGGGAGGCAAGGCCCGGGATGCCGAAGAAGGGCGCGCCATCTCACGGGAGATGATTCACAGCGGCAAGGCCATGAAAAAATTCCTTGAGATTGTAGAGGCGCAACAGGGCAACACAGAATTTATCCGGCATCCGGAACGCTATCCCAAAGCCCGGTATCAACGGGAAGTAACCGCCACGGCAACGGGATGGGTAAACGCCATAGACACTATGCAAATCGGCATTGCCGGCGTGGAGCTGGGCGCCGGACGCCTGAAGCAGGAAGATACGCTGGATATGAAAGCCGGATTGATTATCCACAAAAAAATAGGCGATAAGGTACAAAGCGGTGAAAAGCTGGCCACCCTTCTGGCGGATAACGAGGCACGTTTGGATAAAGCCGCGCCCCGTGTACAAAACGCCTATACCATCCGTGACGAAACGGTTGAACCGCCAACGCTCATCTTAAAATATCTCGATAAAAACACTTAATAACATATGGGCCGCCTTACCAAACGTCAGCAGCAAATCATCAAATATCAACTAAGGGACCGCCTGGACCGTCGTAAAAAAGCCGATATGATCCATTCCGGCGAGGTACCTAAATATGTCCGTGATAAAATTCCCTATATCCGTCGTTTAAGCCGCTCTCTGGATCAGGTGCTGATTGTGGCATCTTTTCAACAACCGGAACTGAAAACCGGTTTGATTGACCGTCTGTTGGTAATGGCCGAGCTGGAAGAACGCCATGCTTTGATTTGTTTAAACAAATACGATTTACTGGAACATCCCGGGCAAGCTGAACAGGTGGCGGGAATATACCGGTCGATTGGCTATCCGGTTTATATTACATCGGCCAAAAGCGGGAAGGGGGTAGCGGCATTGGCCCGGGCTCTGAGCGGTAAACGCAGCGCCATGGCCGGTCATTCCGGCGTGGGTAAAAGCAGCCTGCTCAATGCCATCAATCCGGAGCTTAAAGTTGCCACCGGCGCGGTCAGCTACGCCACCAATAAAGGCCGGCATACCACCACGCAAATCAAAACCTATACCCTGGATGAGCAAACGGAACTGATCGATCTGCCGGGATTGAAACAGATTGACTTTTTCGATGTCCACCGCGATGAGGCCCGTTTTTATTTCCGTGAATTTTTAACTCCGGCCGAATCCTGCCGGTTTAATAACTGTTTGCATCTCACCGAGCGGGATTGCGCCGTTAAGGAGGCCGTGAAAAGCGGGCGCATCTCCGCCTCCCGTTATGAATCCTACCGCCAGTTTGTGGAAACCCTCACCTGACCGGGCTGCCATTTTTCAACATTTGGATGGGCGCGCGCACCTAAAATATTTTTTGATTTTTTACTGTTGTTTCTGATATTGTTTCCGAATGAAATGGTATCAGGAAGATTAACGACCTTATTATGACACATACCAAACGCATAGCATTTGAAGTCAGTGATTCTGTATATAAGGAAATTGAACAACTGGCCGCAAAACATAATATGCCCATCCACACCTTTGCCGAGTATATGACGCGCATGTTTAATCTGAGCGTAAAAGATGTGGCGCCGCTTAATCTGCCCGAAGCCAAACATACCCTGGAAACGGATTTAAAATCCATGGCCCATAACATCGAAAAGCAGCAGCATCAACTGGAATTGGTGTTGCGCTCCATCTATTCCACCCTGATGCGATTGGAAAGCCAGTTTAAACAACAACGCCTCGAAGCGGCCAATGAATTGGAAAAAGATATCGAACGCATCGCCCTTTTTGTTGATTCCATGCCCAATCCCTGAGTGTGTATGGCTATTCTTCAGGTAAACGAACATCTCTTTCTCATTGAATTAAACCTGGAACGTCCGGGTTTTAAACAATTCATCAGCGCCTGGGTGTACCGCAACCACAAGCGCTCCATTCTGATAGACCCCGGTCCCACCGCCACCATTTCCATTGTCCGGCAGGCGCTTAAAGACCTGCATGTCAATTGGCTGGACCTGATTTTGCTTACCCATATCCATATCGATCACGCGGGCGGGACAGGCATGCTGGCGTCCAACTTTCCGGAAGCCGGGATAATTTGCCATCCCAAAGGGGTTCCCCACATGACCGATCCGGAAAAACTTTGGCAGGGTTCCCTGAAGGTTTTAGGTGATCTGGCCGAGGCCTATGGCAAAATCGTTCCGGTGTACAAAAACGCAATCGGTTATCAAAAAAGCGTGGATAAAGGTTCCCTGCATGTGGATGTACTGGAAACCCCGGGGCACGCGGTGCATCATCTTAGTTTTTTAATCGATGATTATTTGTTTGCCGGCGAGGCCGCGGGCGTGCATGTGGTTGACGGGGAAATCAGCTATATGCGTCCCGCCACACCGCCCAAATTCATTTATGAAATTTACCGGCACTCCCTGGAATCGTTGCAAAATACACATGCCCGTTACATCTGTTTCGGGCATTTTGGAATGCATGAAAATGTGGAAGAAATATTGGATGCGGCCCTGAATCAACTGGATTTGTGGTGGGAAACCGTGAATGGAGCGGTACGCCAGACACCGGATATCAGCGAAGCGGACCTGCTGGACCTTTTATTGGCGCGTGATCCTCAGTTGCAAAACTTTACCACCTTGTCTCCGGAAAAACAGCAACGGGAGCGCTACTTTATGATGAACAGCCTGAAGGGCATGCTGGGCGCGGCCCGCGCTTAATTGGATGAACGACTCGGTTCTTCACGGGTTACAGGCCGGGAAGCGATGATTTGGCTGTAATCCTTATATTCCGTTAAACTTTTTTGCGCCTCGTAGCGTCTGAGTTCATCTTCAAAGAACTTCTTTAAAAACACATAATGCTCGGGTGAGACGATATGACTGCCGGACAATCGTTGAAGATTCATAAGATGTACCTCCGCATTTTGACGTGAAAGTTGACGACTTTTAAACATGTGCGCAATAAAAATAGCGGCCACTAAAATTATACCTATGGAAAAAAACAAATCCATTTGTAAACCTTCATTCCTGAACTGTTTATATTATCGAACGCCGGACATACTTTATAAGCAGATCATCTATTTCGGAGTTATTTAACCACTTATCATGGAATTGAACGTACCTCTGCGCGAAGCCCGTATTTCGCGACGTTACAAACGCTTTTTGGCCGATGTTATATTACCCGACGGTGAAACACGGACCGTGCATTGTCCCAATTCCGGCAGCATGAAAACCTGCTGGGAACCGGGCTGGCCCTGTATCATCAGTGACAGCCTAAATCCGGCGCGCAAGTTGCGTTATACACTGGAAATGACACATAACGGCCGATGCTGGATCGGCATCAATACACATCGTGCCAATACCCTGGCCGTCGAAGCCATTCGTTTAAATCGAATCCCCGTGCTGGCCGGTTTTGATGTTTTGCGTCGCGAAGTAGGCTATGGCCAAAACAGCCGCATCGATATCCTGCTGGAAAAGGCCGGCGCCCCCTCCGTTTATGTGGAGGTTAAAAATGTAACGCTGGCGGAAAAAGGGGTGTATAAATTTCCCGATGCGGTGACCCGGCGCGGGTTGAAACATCTGCGGGAGTTGAGCCGGATGGTAGAGCAGGGGCATCGCGCGGTTATGCTGTATATTGTGCAAAGAAGCGACGGGGTATATTTTACCACGGCGGATGAGATTGATCCGGCGTATGGAGCGGGCGTGCGCGCGGCGCGGGATGCCGGCGTGGAAGTGTTATGTTACCGGGCGGAAGTATCGCCACGTCGTTTGGTAGTGGTGGAGACAATCGAGGTACGTTTATAATATGAAAAGGGAAGATATTATCATCGTGCTGGTTAAGCCGGAATCGCCGGGTAATATAGGCGCCGTGGCCCGGGCCATGAAAACCTCCGGTTTATCACGCTTACGACTGGTGAATCCGTGCGATACGGATCATGCCGATATGCGTAAGATGGCCCATCGTTCCCGTGATATTGTGGAGCAGGCCGGGCATTTTGGCCATCTGAGGGAAGCCATTGCCGACTGTCATCTGGTGATAGCCACCACCATGCGCAAACGGCATAACCCCGTACCCCGTTTAACACAGGAACAATGTGCCCAAACGGTATTTCGTCTGGAAGACGGCCATAAGGCGGCGTTGGTTTTTGGCAACGAGCGCAACGGACTTAGCAATGAAGAGCTAAGCTTGTGCGGTCTGCACTCCACCATACCCATCGCCACCCAAAATCCGGCCTTAAATCTGGCTCAGTCGGTCATGCTATACGCCCATGCGCTCTATCGATATAATCAGGAGATAGCGGAAAATACGTATGCTCTCTATCCGGCCACACAGGAACAGGTTGAGCATTTGTTCGACCATCTGGAACAGGCCATCGCCGCCACACGGTTTGTCCCCCGTGACAGCCTGCCGGAATTTTTGGCCCGTTTTCGACGCCTGTTGGGGCGCGCCATTCCGGAAGAACGGGATCTGCAATTGTTGCATAAAATCATACAGATT
>RFFS01000056.1 GCA_003696775.1 Calditrichota bacterium | reverse complement strand
GTGGGTAGCATGCCATATACAAACAGCCTAAAACCGATTCATCGGTTTGATAAGGGGAAGAAGATGCCTCACTTCGTCCGGAATGGATGCTATAAGCCCAAGGAGAGGGTAATGGTGGTTATCGAGAGATAAATAAACAGTCCGATGATATCATTGGTGGTAGATACCAACGGCGCGGCAGCCAAAGCCGGGTCTATGTTCAAGCGTTTAAAAATAAGCGGAACCAGCGCCCCGAGAACCGTCGCATTGTTGATGACGATGAACATGGACGCACCGAGAATGGTGGCAAACTCTATACTGTCCCAAACATATACTATGGCAAATAACAGGAATGAAAAAAACAGACTGTTCAACAGAGAAATTCGGAATTCCTTGAACAGTCGTTTACGTGTATCGCGTAATTCAATATCACCCGTGGCCAGACCGCGTACCACGGTGACCGACGCCTGTTGTCCGCTGGAGCCTCCCATGGCCATGACGACGGGAATAAACAAAGCGGTGATGATGCGTTGGTTTAAAGTAGCCGAAAACATTCCCAGTATAACGGCGGCGATGATCTCACCGGTGAAAGCCACCAACAGCCAGGGTATGCGAGCCCGGGCGATGCGCAACACGGAATCTTCCTGAATTTCCTCATCCGGCGCCCCGGCAATGCGCGCCATGTCCTCGGAGCCCTCTTCCTCGATCACATCAACAATATCGTCCACCGTGATGCGCCCCACCAACCGACCTTGTTTATCCACAACCGGCGCGCTCACCAAATCATACTTTTTAAAATGCAGAGCCACATCTTCCTGATCCATATCCACATGAATGGGATCGATCTCGTCGTTCATAATGGTTTTCAACCGGTCGTTTCCACGCGCGAGGACAAGGTCCGCCAGATTGACCGTGCCGAGATACACATTGTTATCATCCGTTACCCAGATATTGTAAAGATGCTCCACCTCATCCCGTAGTTCGCGAAGACGCTCAATGGTTTCATTAACCGTGGCATCCGCGGGCATGGCCAGCACCTCCTTGGCCATGATGCCACCGGCGGAATCTTCATCATAGTCCAGCAGTTCCTTAACATCCTCGGAAACCTCATCCTCAAGCGTATCGAGAACACGCTCCTTCACATCCTCCGGCAATTCGGCCACCACATCGGCAGCATCGTCGGACTCCATTTCATGAATGATGGAGGTTAAACGTTGATCGGAAACCTCTTCCAAAACATCCTCGGCCACCGGTTGATCCAACTCCGGCAGCACTTCGGAAGCCAGTTCCGGTGGCAGCAGACTGAACAGAAAATGGCGCTCATCCTTTTCCAGACGATTGAGAATATCTTCGATATCCGCCGGATGCATATCGATCAGAATATTCAGTAAAGCACTGCGTTGACCGTCATGAATCAAGAACTGAATGTCCGGGAGTATGGATTCCACCTGTAAATCGGCCATGGGTTTCCTTGTTACGGGTTTTTAACGTTTGTTATTGATTTCGTTAGAAAGGTGAATGAATTGTTCGATAGAAAGCTGTTCGGGCCGCGTGTCGAGCGGCACGGATTGTAGGGAATATACGACGGCGGGGTCTAAAATTCTACTTAAAGAATTACGCAGCATCTTTCGCCGGTAGTTGAATACGGCACGTACAATCTGTATAAAAAGCGCCGGATTGTTCAACCCTTTTACATCTTTATAAAACGAAAAGCGCACAACGGATGAATCAACGGCCGGAGGCGGGCTAAAATTTTTTCGTCCTATATCAAACAGGCGTTCGATGCGCGCAAAAGCGCCCAGCCCCACACTTAGGATACCATAGGCTTTGCTGCCGGGCCGGGCTGTCAGCCGGTGCGCCACTTCTTTTTGCATCATGATTACCGCCTGTCGGATATACCGGTGATGATCACGTAGCCGGAATAAAATGGGGCTGGTGATATGATAGGGTATGTTACCGATGACTTTCAATGGATGTCCGGGCTCATGCACAGAAAGCAAGGGCCATTCCTGGAAGTCGGCCTGTATCAGATGCAATTGCGGAAAATTTTGTTCAATCAGGTGCTCATACCAGCGAGGGTCGAGTTCTATGGCATATAATTTATGAAGGGTCCGGTTGCTCAATCGTCGGGTCAGCACGCCCGGCCCCGGACCGATTTCCACAACGGTATCATCCGGGGTGAGGTTTAACGCGGCCACAATTTTGTCCGCCAGGGCAGGTTGATTTAAAAAATTTTGGCTGAATTTTTTCAGTGCCCGATGGGCGTAGCGGTCAGACATTGAGCGCGAAAAGGTGCTTGGCGTTGTCCGTCGTTCGCGCGGCCAGTTCCGTCACGGGCAGTTCCTTCAGTTCGGCAATTTTACGCGCCGTGAAGACCACAAATGAAGGTTCGTTGCGTTTACCGCGATGCGGGGCGGGTGTGATAAAGGGACTATCGGTTTCCAGCAACAGGCGTTCCACGGGCGTTTGTTTCACCAGTTCATCCGCGCCGCGGGTATTTTTAAAGGTAACCCCGCCGGTGAAGGAAATAAAAAAATTAGTCTCCAATACCCGTTTCAGGAAATCGGCATCGCCGCTAAAGGAATGCAGAACGCCGCCCACTTCGGTGGCCTTTTCCTTTATCAACGTTTGATAGACATCTTCATGGGCCTCGCGATTGTGAACGATGATCGGCAGGTTGACCGAGCGGGCCAAGGCTATTTGACGTTTAAAGGCTGCCATCTGGGTTGGTTTTTCCGTGTACATTTTGTAATAATCCAGGCCGATTTCACCAATGGCCACCACTTTTTCATGACGACTCAATTTTTCGATTTCATGATAATCGGCTTCCGTGGCCTCCTGGCAGTCCGAGGGATGAATGCCCACGGCGGCAAATATGGGCGCGTAACTTTCCGCCAGTTCCACGGCTTTACGGGATGTTTCCACACTCGTCCCGATGGTGATGATGGCAATCAGATCGTTTTCGATGGCGCGTTGAATAACAGCGTCGCGGTCCTCATCAAACGCGTCAAAATCCAGGTGGGCATGGGTATCTATATACATGGCGCCTCCTACGCGATGGAACTGCCGGACGGCATCGCGCCCATGGTGGTTAACAGGCTGAGTGTTCCGTCATGTTCGGCGGTGAGCAGCATCCCGCGGGATTCGATGCCGCGCAGTTTAACCGGCTTCAGGTTCGCTATAATGATGATGGTGCGCCCAATCAGTTCCCCCACATCGTAATGGTGGGCAATGCCGCTGACGATGGTACGGATTTCCTCGCCCACCTCCACCTCGAGGCGTACCAGTTTATCGGTTTTGGGAACGCGTTCCGCTTTTAATACACGAGCGGTGCGTAAATCCAGTTTCTGAAAATCATCGATGGTTATTTCATCTTTAACGGGGGCGGCTGAAGAGGTCACGGTATTCCCTTGTTTGTTTTTTTGCAGACGTTCAATTTCCGGTTCGATGGCACTGTCTTCTATTTTACG
Source organism: Calditrichota bacterium (assembly GCA_003696775.1). GTDB lineage: Bacteria > Calditrichota > Calditrichia > Calditrichales > J004 > J004. Next base: position 3,846 of record RFFS01000056.1, on the reverse strand, counting down.
AAAGATGATTTCCGGTTTGTCGATGACGTGGCCCGCCTTAAGAGGCATATCGGCGGCGCTGTTCCAGTGGATTGTATTGTCCATGTTTAGCCGGGCGCGTATTTTTCTACCGGTGAAGGGCAGAACCGGGTCCAGTAACACGGATAAGGCGTATGTTGTTTGTAAACAGATATTCAGCGTAGTGGCGCAGGCTTCCGGGTCTTCCTTGCGTGTTTTCCAAGGGGCCCGGTCATTAAAATATTTATTGGCGGCCCGGGCCAGGTCCATGGCTTCCCGCACATAATTTTTATATTGATGCCGGTCAATCAGAGCGCCCAGTTTTTGAGGCGCCTCTTTAATCCGCGCGATGAGTTGTTCATCTTCGGCGGTAAATACAGACGCGGCGGGGGTTTTGCCGTCGAAATATTTATGTACAAAGGTCAATGTCCGGTTGATAAAATTCCCCAAAATATCGGCCAGCTCGTTGTTGTGCCGCGCCTGGAAATCCTTCCAGGAGAAATCGGCGTCCTTGCTTTCCGGCATGATGGAAGCCAAAGTGTAACGCAGGGAATCCGGTTCGAACTTTTCCAGATACTCATGCAGCCAAACCGCGTAATCGCGGCTGGTGGACAACTTATCGCCTTCCAGATTAAGGAATTCGTTGGCCGGCACGTTTTCCGGCAAAACGAACCGCCCGTCCGCCTTAAGCACGGCGGGAAAGATGATGCAATGAAATACGATGTTGTCCTTGCCGATGAAATGAATCAAACGGGTATCGTGCTGTTGCCAGTATTTTTTCCACAGTTCGGGATCACCCTTTTCACGGGCCCATTCCCGTGTGGCGGAGATATAACCGATGGGGGCATCAAACCAGACATACAGAACCTTACCCTTTGCATCCACACCGGCTTTTCGGGCCACATCCTCCGGCACCGGCACCCCCCAGGGCAGGTCACGGGTCACGGCGCGATCGCGCAGGCCATCGGTGAACCAGCTTTTTATCTGGCCCAGAACATTGCTTTTCCAGTCGGAATGACCGGCAATCCATTGTTCCAGTTCCGGCTGGTATTTTTCCAGCGGCAGGTACCAGTGCGTGGTTTCCTTCATCACCGGTACGGCATCTGTAATGGCGCTGCGCGGTTCGATCAGGTCCGAGGGACTGAGGGAGGTGCCGCACTTTTCACATTGATCGCCGTAGGCGTCTTCATAACCGCATTTGGGGCAAATCCCGCGCACAAAACGATCAGCCAGAAAAATACCAGCTTCGGGATCAAAAAGCTGTTTTTCTTTCTTAAGAATAAACTCATCCTTAGTTGCCAGCATCCGGAAAATATCCTGACTGGTTTCATAATGGACAGGTGACGAAGTGCGGCCGTAATAGTCAAAACTCATCCCAAATTGTTCAAAGCTTTTTTTAATAACGGTATGATAACGATCCACCACTTCCTGCGGGCTAACGCCTTCCTTACGCGCGCGCAACATGATCGGCACACCGTGTTCATCCGATCCGCAAATATATACCACATCATCTCCGTTCAGACGGTGATAACGTACAAAAATATCGGCGGGCAGATAGGCCCCGGCCAGATGGCCGAGATGGATGGGACCGTTGGCATAGGGTAACGCGCTGGTTACCAGAATTTTTTCGGACAAAATGTAACTCCCCTTTTAAAGCGGTTTGAATTTATCGTTCCCTTTCGTATGATGCAAATGGATATGGCGGGCCCTGTCTCAAATGGCATCTGCATGTCACATCACCTTAGAGGTCGGGCTTGGTATTTTGTTGCTCATTGAAAGTTGATATAAATAAAAACCCCGACCTGAACGACCGGGGTTTTCAAAAAAATTATGATACAATATCGAATCTTAGAGTTTTTCCGCAAATTCCGCCAAAAAGCGGGCCACCCCTTCGGGATCGGCCTGCATGGCATGCTCGCCTTTTCTCCAACCGGCGGGACACACTTCGCCATAGGTTTCATGGTATTGCAGGGCATCCACCATACGTAACATTTCATCTATATTACGTCCCAACGGCAGATTGTTTACCACCTGATGCTGAACCATGCCTTCTTTATCAATAAGGAAGGAAGCGCGTAAGGCCACACCGTCCGGATGTTCCACACCGTAGGCACGTGTAATTTCATGGCTTACATCGGCTACCATCGGAAATTGGATGTTGCCGACACCGCCTTTGCTTTCCGGTGTGTTCTTCCATGCCAAATGGGTGAACTGTGAATCAATGGAAACACCGATCACTTCAACACCGCGTTCCTTAAATTCGGCCAAACGATGATTGTGGGCAATGATTTCTGTCGGACAAACGAAAGTAAAATCCAACGGCCAGAAAAAGAGCACCACATATTTTCCACGATAATCGGAAAGCTTGAATTGCTCATTGATCGTATTATCGGGCATAACAGCCTGTGCCGTAAAATCCGGTGCGATTTGGTTGACTAAAACACTCATTTTTGTACCTCTATTTTTTAATGATTCATATCTTGTAAATTTATTCACAATATACTTGTCCGGCAACTCAAAATTATGATTGCCGTCGCTTATTTTGATGGTTAAATTAGAAGTGAATCCCCGCATGGGTTTAACCTAAAAAAGGAGGTGAACCATGCAATCCTTAAGCCGCCATATTCCTGTTGAAAAATTACTCTCCCGCCAAATTGAGCTTTGGAAACAAAAGCGTTACACCCCCGATGCCCAAAGTGCTTTTCCGGGCGTACTGACAATCTCGCGGGATACCACAGGCAAGGGCAATGCACTGGCCCGTCAGATTGCCGAACGTACCGGATGGAAGATTTATGACCGGGAGATTGTCGATTACATCGCCGAACACGCCCATGTGCGCACGGCTCTTGTGGCATCCTTCGATGAAAAGGAAAAACAGCAGTTGGAAATCATGCTTTCACATTTACTCAATACCAATCACTTTTCCAGGGAATCGTACCTCAAATTTTTAATTAAAGCCGTTTTGTCCATTGCCACGCATGGCCGGGCTATCTTTTTGGGACGCGGCGCCAATTTTATCCTGCCGGATCACAAGGCCCTGAAGATACGAATTGTGGAAACCGTTCCATCGGAAGCAGGGGAAGCTGAAGAGCGGGCCGCATTCATCAGGCGTATGTTTAACGCCGATATACGGGATCCAAGGCATTACCATATATTGCTCAATTTGGATAAAACCGATACCGGACTGGCGGCAGAGTGGATTTGTTATGCTCTTCGCAAAAAATTTTCCCGGGAAAAAAATAATGTTGCCTCTGCGTCATAAGTTATGCCAATATTTCGCAATGTCTGACATATAGGTGGGACTTGATGAAAAGATTACAATCGCATCGATGATGTGTATACACCCTAATTCTTTGTTATTAAATAAGTTACACAAGTTATATTTTTTTTGGCATTCCATTTGTTAAGTAATGCGATCTTGAAGTAACATCAATTGAGGAGATAGAACTATGTCTATTGAACCACTTCAGGATCATGTTTTGGCACAAATCATCCAGGCCCGGGAAAACACGGGCACCATCATTCTTCCGGAAACGGCGCAACAAAATCCGGTAAAAGCCCGGGTGGTTGCCGTTGGCCCCGGACGGGTAACGGAAAATGGTACCCGGCTGCCGATGGATATTCAAAAAGGCGATACGGTCATTTTTGAAAACAGCATCGGTACGGAAATAAAAGAAAACAAAGATTCCTATATACTGATTAAACAAACGGATATTTTGGCAAAAGTTAATAACTAAACAGGAAAGGATAAGGAATTATGGCCAAACAAATCATATTTGATACCGAGGCCTACGGGAAACTGAAGACAGGCATCGACCTGCTGGCCCGTACGGTAAAAACCACCCTGGG
>RFFS01000055.1 GCA_003696775.1 Calditrichota bacterium | reverse complement strand
GGGGAAAGTGCTGATATGAAAGCAATTACATTAAACAAACTTTACGGTAAACGGACGGTGAAGTGCCTTGAAATCCCGCACTACGCATAGCCGAGACCGTTAAACGGACGCACGTCCCAGGAAACCGCCACGCAACTGGTCAACGCCACCCGGCTGGATAAGGTGGCGTTTCGTAAAGAATTATTGGAAGGCGGCCTTAAAGCCGTAGAAGCCTCCGATGACCCGATGATCGTTTTGGCGCGCAAACTTGAGCCGCAACTACGCGAACGCAACGAATGGATCAAAAAGAACATCACCAGTAAAATGATACCCGCTTCGGAAAAGATCGCCCGGGCCCGCTTTGCCGTGTATGGCAAGTCGATCTATCCGGACGCCACCTTTACCCTGCGCCTCTCTTACGGCACCGTTACCGGCTATCCCATGAACGGCACCAAGGCACCGGCGCATACCACTCTTTACGGTTTATTCGATCGCGCTTTGGGATTTCGCAATAAAGATGATTTTGAACTGCCCCAACGTTTTTGGGATCGCAAGGATAAGCTGGATTTGGCCACACCCGTGAATTTTGTCAGCACATGCGACATCATAGGCGGCAATTCCGGTTCGCCGGTTATCAATCGTAAAGCGGAAGTTGTGGGGCTTATTTTTGACGGCAATATCGAAAGCCTGCCCGGACGTTTTGTTTATGATATCGAAAAAAACCGGGCGGTATCGGTCCACACCGCCTACATCATTCATGCCTTGCGCGTATTATACGACGCGGGTAAACTGGCTGATGAACTTGAAGGAAAATAAAAAATAGACTACGAAGCCGGGCGGATAATCTGTCCGGCTTTTTTATTTTAAAACTTTACGGACTTCCTTGATAAAATTGGGGAAAAAGAGCGGTTTTTCAAAAAAGATATCGCGGTGTTCGGTCAGCACTTCGTTAAAGCCCATGGCATGGGCGGAAACCAGAAAAATGGGGATATCTTTATATTCTGAACCGGTCAGCCATTTATAGAACTCGATGCCGTTTTCGCCGGGCAATCCGATATCCGTAATCACCATGTCCACCGGGTTGTTTTTTAGAATATCACGCGCTTCCGAGGTATTCATGGCCAGTTCCACCTTAAAACCTTCTTTTTCAAAGAAGAACTTGACCAGTAAGCCGGACTGATAATCATCATCAATGTATAGAATTGTTCTTTCGGTTTCTTTCATGGCCCTGCCAATTTGTAGTACATTCAAAGGTTGTGTAAATTGCCCGCTTATTTCAGGGTTGGCCCGTTACCCGGTTAAGTATGGCGCCACTTCCCCGAATATGAAAGCCAACATGATAAAATACACAAAATGAAACCAAATACCAATGGGGATTTTATGACATCGAACGAAATCCGTCAACAATTTATTGATTTTTTTAAGAAAAAAGACCATACGTTTGTGCCGAGCGCCTCGGTTGTACCGTTAGATGATCCCACATTATTGTTCACCAACGCCGGGATGAATCAGTTTAAGGATGTGTTTCTCGGCAAGGGCGAGCGTAGATACAAACGCGCCGTCAATTCGCAAAAATGCATCCGGGTCAGTGGAAAACACAACGATCTTGAAGAAGTAGGTCACGACACCTACCATCATACCTTTTTCGAAATGCTTGGCAACTGGTCCTTTGGCGATTATTACAAAAAAGAAGCCATCGGCTGGGCCTGGGAGTTACTGACCGAGGTATGGAAGTTGCCCAAGGAACGCCTTTACGCTACCGTTTTCGGCGGCGACGATGCTGACGGACTGGAGGCGGATACGGAAGCCGAAGAGCTATGGAAAACGGAAACGGACATCGATCCGTCCCATATTTTAAGATTCGGGAAAAAAGACAATTTCTGGGAGATGGGCGCCAGCGGTCCGTGCGGGCCCTGCTCGGAAATTCATATCGACCTGACCCCTGACCTTTCCGGCGGCAAGCTGGTCAATGCCGGCGTACCGGAAGTCATCGAAATATGGAATCTGGTTTTCATACAATATAATCGGGACACCTCGGGCGTATTATCGCCCCTGCCCGCCCGTCATGTGGATACCGGCGCGGGATTTGAACGGCTGGTGGCGGTTTTGCAAAATAAAAATTCGAATTACGATACCGATGTGTTTACACCGCTGTTGGAGGCCATTGGCGCGTTAACCGGGGTACCGTACGCCCAAAGCGCGGAGCAAATTGCTTATCGGGTCATTGCCGACCATGTGCGCATGCTCAGCTTTTCCATTGCCGACGGCGGGATGCCTTCCAACGAGGGCCGCGGTTATGTGATGCGCCGGATTTTACGCCGTGCCGCGCGTTACGGGCGCAAACTCAACTTTAAGGAGCCTTTTATATACAAACTGGTGCCCGTTCTGGCCGAACAAATGGGCGGGGCCTATCCGGAACTCAGGGAACGCCAGGATCATATCGTCAAGATCATCCGTTCCGAGGAAGAGCAATTCAACCGAACACTGGATCGCGGCCTGGATATTTTTGCCAAAATAGAAAAACAACTCAGGGAAGCCGGCCGCACCGTCGTGCCGGGGGAAGATGTTTTCCGCTTGTACGATACATACGGTTTTCCGGTTGACCTGACACGGGTGATCGCTGAAGAACAGGGACTGACCATTGACACCGAGGGCTTTGAAGAAGCCATGAACCGTCAAAGGGAACGAGCGCGGGCATCGGCTAAATTCAACGCGCAGGAAGTGGAAAATGACGCCTGGGAAATACTGTCCGATGACGAGGATTCCCATTTTACCGGCTATGAAACCACCCGGCAGGAAACGGAGATCAGCCGTTATCTCGTTAAGGAAAATGAAATTCTTGTTCGCTTGAAGGAAACCCCATTCTATGCCGAATCCGGCGGTCAGGTTGGCGATAAAGGACTTATCCGTGGCAAAGATTTTACACTCACCGTCACCGACACCCAAAAGCAGGGTGATGTGATCATCCATCATTGCCTGCCTCTGGAAAATTTTAAACCATCTTCCGCCCGGGTATCGGCGGAAGTAACAGACGAAGAACGTCGTAATACCATTAAAAACCACACCGCCACCCACCTGTTACAGGCGGCTCTGCAAAAAACACTGGGGGACCATGTCCACCAGGCCGGCTCCCTGGTGAATGCGGAACGGTTGCGTTTTGACTTTACACATTTTGAGAAAATTACAGACGATCAGTTGCTGACAATCGAGCGTCTTGTCAACGATGAAATCCGGAAAAACACAACCTTGCGGATCACCCATAAAAATTTTGACGAAGCCAAAAGCGAAGGGGCCATGGCCCTGTTCGGGGAAAAATACGGCGATGTGGTGCGCACGGTAAAAATCGGCGATTTCAGCTATGAACTGTGCGGCGGCACCCATGTTAAGGCCACCGGAGAAATCGGCCTTTTTCTGATTACCCAGGAAAGCAGCGTGGCTTCCGGGGTACGCCGTATCGAAGCGGTGACCGGCCCCCGGGCGGTGCAACTGGTACAGGAAACCCGCGACCGGTTGCATAAGACCGCCGCCCTGCTCAACAGCGCGCCCCAGGATGTGGCCGCCAAGGTACAAAACCTGCTGGACAGCCATAAACAACTGGAACGCGAACTGAAGGAAGCCCGCGCCCAAAATCTCAGCGCCGGCATGGACACTCTGATACAACAGGCCGAAAACATAAACGGTGTAAGGGTGATTGTCCATACCGTAAAAGACACGGACATGAATGCCCTGAAAGATTTGGGCGATGCCCTG
>RFFS01000054.1 GCA_003696775.1 Calditrichota bacterium | reverse complement strand
CTGCACATCCCGCAATGGATACAGCTTTCGGGATCGATGAACAGACTGCCGTATTCATAACCACGCGGATAAATGATCTTCAGACCATGCTCAAGATGCGAACGCTTGTCGGTTTGAACGGCATGGGTATGTTTACGGTAATTGGGGCTTTCTTTCATAATCTGCCAGAAACGCCCCACAAAGGTTTCCTTTTGGTCGGCGGTTTTATTCAACGCCAGGTTAAATCGGGCGTCTGCTTCCACAAGATCGAATATTTGTGTTAACGGCACGTCCGCCGGACAAATGCGCACACAATTATCGCAGCGCGTACAGGCCAGAAAACCTTCGGCTTCCTCGCCGGTAAGCGTTTCGCCTGCTACCAGCCGCTCGGCTGTTTTACGACGGGTAATCGGCGTGGCCGGACCGTACATGCCAAAAACATCAGAAGTGGGACAGGAACGTTCGCAACTGTCACATTCCGCGCAGGCGGCCAGCAAGCGTTCCAAAGGCGCCTCTTTCTTACGCAGATCGCTGGGAATGGCATGACGCACCATAAAGCCGCTTAATTTCCACGCCAGTTTTTGCACGGGATAAGCCAGCAGGTCTTTCTTCCCCTGACGCCGTTTATGTGTTGTGGCCACAAACCAATGATTTACGCGCGGCGCGATCCGGGCAAACAAACGATACAACCAGCGCAATCCCGAGGGATTGAGAAATTTACCCCGGTTTAACAAGGCCGATTCCTTAAACCGGGCGCGGGCGGCCTCCAGGGCGGCGATTTTTTCCGGATGCTTTTTCCGAAGCGCTTTTAAGAATGGATAATTCCAGATGCCGATCCCGTAAGGCACGGCGCCGAAATAGATGGCGGCCTGGGTCATCAACGGCACCAGGGCGAAATATATTTTGTGTCGCACGGTGCGCATATCCGCCAGAACGATGGATTGTATCAACATATTGCCGTCAGGCAGCAAATGCGCTTCCGTTTTAAGCTCAACCTTCATCAACAGTGACAGGAAAGGCCGCACAAGCGATTGATAAGCCGTGAAATTTTCCAAAGGCAGGATGGTTTCACTTACCAGCATGGACGGGCCGTTTTGTTTCATCTGCACCGGTAAAAAACGATGATCCCATAAATGATGCGCCAGTTCCGTGGAAAGCTGGCGAAAGGTAAGCTGACGAATGCGCATGGCACGACGGGAGGCGCCGAACAAGCGGGTTTTAAGTGCCTTTTCATAATCTTCCGCCGTATCAAAATGCATAACCAGAACATGGGCGCAGCTTTCCAGCTCTTCCACCAGAGCTTTATTTTCACGCCACTCTTCCAACGAGGCGCTTCTTTCCGCTTCCATCGCCCGACCCGCCGCCGCGTTGAGATGCGCCGCCTCGATACGCGCCGTTTCGGCGATATAGGCCCGGTCGAAATAGATCACCGATGTGGGTAATATCTCCGCTTCGCGCAGGCGTTGCATATAGCTATGCGCATCTTCGGTTTTTTCAAAAGAAAAGGCATAGGCCTTGGAAACAAAACTCTCCCTGCGTACACGCAACGCGCCGCCGAGTATAAGCCCGGTCTGGCCTTCCGATCCAAAAAAAAGATCGAAAGCTTCATCTTCCGGGGTCAGAGCTTCCATTGTGCCGTCGGGACGCAATACCAGCAGCATGTCAACGGAATTTTTAACCGGCCCGTATTTGTACGCGCCCAGGCCCAGCCCGCCGGTGGCTATCCATCCGGCCAGGGTACCGCTATTGGGATTGGTGATTTCCTGACGCAGGGTGTACCCTTCTTTTTTAAGATAGGCGCGAATGTTTGGGAACAATGCGCCGGCGCCAAAGATCAAGCGGTCCTCGTCCTTGTCCAGTTCCATAAAATCGAGCAGGGAAAGGTCCAGCACCCAGTCATCCTGAACGGGAACGGCGCCTCCAAAGGGCCAGGTACCCGCCCCGCGTACCGTATAAGTTTGCCCTTTTTCCGAGGCCCGTTTTACAAAAAGCCGCACATCTTCCAGACATCCCGGCCGTACAACCCCGTTGACCCGGATGGAGACAAAGGCTTTTTTAATCCACCCGGGCAATAGATGGGTACCGCTGTCATTGGCGTAAATATTTTCCTGTACTGCATCCGGTAAAAAAATTTCAGCGGCGTCGCTTAACAGGCCGCGCAATTCTTCCAGGGTGGCTTGGCTCTCTTTACGCCCCAATCGGGCATCGCCGGTTAACAGTTGACGTGCCCGGCGTTGTTCTTCCACCAAGGCACGCGCGCTGAAACGCATTAATTTCGATTGGATGATCTGAACGGTCTCGGTATGCATCATAAATTTCCCGCCAATTGTCTTTATCCAGATTTGTTAAGATTAACCATAATCGTAGCGCGTGGCGGCAACTAAAGAGCGGAAAAGAATTTTCCTCGGAATAGGCATGCCGGATTTATGGTTTATACTCTTAGTGTCGATAACATACAGACGGGCCGTCGCTTTTATGAAACTCATGTTCCCAAAAGGCGTATGTGTCTTGTTATCAAATAATACGGAATGAAAATGATGTTT
>RFFS01000053.1 GCA_003696775.1 Calditrichota bacterium | reverse complement strand
ACAATTATCGCCAGGATAAGCCCCAGGCCGCCCAGAACAAAGCGGTCGAAATTTGTGCGAAAAAACATCAGACGATAAAGGGGGGACGACACTTTTTTCTTCATATCCGCGCCGGTCAGCCACTCATCGACCAATTCCATCGTGTGCCGCAGCATCACTTTTACCGCGGCCTCCGCGTACGCCGGCGTTGCCTTATGCGGATAACCGCGGTAGCCGGGGTCGCCCGGATAGCATTTGTTAAGCATGCGCTCACGGCGGGTAAGGGTGTAAGGCTTTAAACGGGGGTAATCATCTTTCACCAGTTCCGGACGGATCAGCAACATCACACTGGTTTCCCACCACCCGGCATGAGAATCGTTTTTGAGCTGTTCACGCTCTTCTTCGCTGAAAACATAACCGAGTTCCCGCTCAATCTCATTAATATAGGCGCCGGTCAGAAAATCATAGGCTATCCGGCCGCTGGGTGAGATGACACTCATATTATATACCCGACTGGCGTAACGGGCGGCTTCTTCCAGGGCCACCACATGACCCAGGCCGCCGTGCCCGTTGCTGATCAGCACATATTTAAACCCGTGCTTTCCCAGATTCCGGCAGTAATCCAGAATTATTTTTCGCACCGTACGTTGCTTGCTGTTCAGCGTGCCCAGCCAGCGGATGCCCCCGCTGCCTACATACAAAGGGGGGAATTTTACGATGGTGTGTTCCGGATAACGGGCGGCAACCGCTTCGATAATTTTTTCGGCCATGAACTCCGCGACAAACACATCCACCCCAAGTGGTAAATGCGGGCCATGCTCTTCGATGGGCCCCAAAGAAAGCAAAAAGAGGGTTTTCTCCCGGTCCAGCGCGTCCAGTTGCTGATAGTTGAGGTCCTCAAATTTAAGATATTTTGTGTCCACGATTCCCCGGATTTTTAATGGATAAGCAATGTAATGAAGTTTTTAATTTCTGTAAATATAATACGTTCCCTACCAACGTCCTGTGCGCCAAACCTTTCTTTTTCCTAAATTAAACGCTTTCCACAAACGGATAAAACATGCTGACGATACACGATCTGACCTATACCATCGGCGACCGCGTTTTGCTTAACGCCGTAAATCTTGCCATCCGGCCCGGCAAACGCATCGGATTGGTGGGCCGCAACGGCGCCGGTAAAACCACCCTGCTGCGCCTGATTACCGGCAAACTGGAAGCCGATAGCGGGGCGATCCGTTATCCTTCCGATTATCGCATCGGCTTTCTTCCGCAGGAAGAACTGGCTTTTACGGATACGCCCATCCTGGAGCTGGCGCTGCAGGGCCAGCCGGAAATTTTACGCATGGAAAAAGAAATCCATGAACTGCATCAGCGTCCGGATTTGCAGGATAACCCCGCCTTATTGAAACGGCTTGGCGTGCTGGAAGAATTGTATCGCGGCAACGGCGGTTACGATCTGGAATTCAGGGCGCGTAAAATATTAAGCGGTCTGGGTTTCAGCGATGATCAATTTCATCACTCCATTCAAAACTTCAGCGGCGGATGGCGGATGCGTGTTTATCTGGCGCGTCTGCTGTTGCTGGAACCCGATCTGTTGATCCTGGACGAGCCCACCAACCACCTCGATATGGACAGTCTGTTGTGGCTGGAACAGTTCTTAACGCGTTACAACGGCTCTCTGCTCATTGTTTCCCATGATCGTTACTTTCTGGAACGGGTTGTCAATGAGATCGCCGAAATCACAAAAGGACAATTGACGCACTACAGCGGTGGTTACGATTTTTATCTAAAAAAACGGGCAGAGAATCTGGAGATGCTGAAAAAAGCCTATGCCCGCCAACAGGAAACCATTGCCCATACGCAGAAATTCATCGACCGCTTTCGCTACAAGGCCAGCAAGGCGGCCCAGGTGCAAAGCCGCATTAAGCAACTGGAAAAAATGGAACGCATCGAACTGCCGGAAGAGGAAAACACCCTGCGCTTCACCATCAGCGTGGATACTCCCAGTTTTAAACATGTGCTGACCCTGGAACATCTGTGGTTTGCCTATGCGCAACCGCAATGGGTTTTGCGTGATCTGAATCTCAGTGTTACACGCGGGGAACGCATTGCCCTGGTGGGCGCCAACGGCGCGGGGAAAACCACCTTTACCCGCCTGTTAAGCGGTGAATTACAGGCTCAAAAAGGTACGCTGACCATCGGGGAGCGCGTTTCCATAGGTTATTACGCCCAGCATCAAACCCAGGCTCTGGACCTTAATAAAACCGTATTGCAGGAAGTGGAGCAAAGCGCCGCCGCCTCGTTCCGACCCCGGCTGCGGGATATACTCGGCCTCTTTCAATTCAGCGGCGATGATGTCAACAAAAATATCCGCGTGCTTTCCGGTGGCGAAAAAGCGCGTGTGTCCCTGGCCAAAATGCTACTATCCCCGGCGAATTTTCTGATTATGGACGAGCCCACCAACCACCTGGATGTGCCCTCGCGGGAAGCCCTGGAGCACGCCCTCGATGCCTATAACGGCACACTGCTGTTGATTTCACACGATCGTTATTTTCTCGACAAACTGGTGGACCGTGTCTGGCTGCTTGAAAATGGCGTCCTAACGGAATATACCGGTCGTTATAGCAGCTTTCTGGAAAAACGCGCCCGGGAGTCTCAACAGTCAGACATACCGACGAAACCCGCCGGGGGCAAACCGGCCCGGGGCACCGGTAACCGAAAGAGCAAGGAACAAAAACGGCTCGAAGCGCAGGCACGGCAAAGCATCAGCAAGGAACGTAAAAGATTGACGCGCGCCATCGAAGAAGTGGAAAAACAACTGGAAACACTGGAAGAAGAACGGGCAGACGTGGAAAATCAATTGGCCGATCCGGCCACCTATCAGAACGCGGAACTAAGCGCCACGCTGCATAAACGGTATAAAAAACTGGAACAACATATCCATGCCCAGGAACACCGCTGGGAAACCATGCAGATGGAACTGGAAAAACTGCTGGAACAACTGAAAGAGAACACCTAACCCATTATTGGCCGATCTTTTTCCGGAAAGACTAAACGTGGCGGGGGACCTTCTTTACAATAAATGGTTTAACCGCAACCATTTAACAATACTTTCCGCCGACGGCCTATATGTTGCCACCCTACAAACAGGCGCTTTTACCAAAAGTCTCCGTTTAATGTATATAAAATAGAACGCCGCCACGTTTTTCCGCTGGTGATGTAACGCTTTGGCTGCTGATGAATTTAACACTTCATGTCCGTTCCATTATCAGACGGAGCGCCCCAAACGAACAAGGAGTACATTCATGGACGTGGAAACATTTCAACTGCAATTGAAAAAGCGCCCGATCACTCTGGCCTACTTTTCCTACCCGGCATGTCAGGTGTGCAAGGTGTTGCGCCCAAAAGTGGAAGCGCTGGCCGGTCAATACGATTTGGTGGATTTTATCTATGTGGATACACATCAGGCGCCCAAACTCGCCGGGCAATACACTGTTTTCACTGTTCCCACACTGATCATTTTTGTGGACGGTCGGGAAAGCAAACGATTGAGCCGCCATTTTGCCATCGCCGATGTTCAAACGTTTCTGGATCGCATCATCACGGTTATGGAAAACTGACGGCCCGCGCATT
>RFFS01000052.1 GCA_003696775.1 Calditrichota bacterium | reverse complement strand
GGCTAAGATCGTTGTGATATCTTCCATCTCGCATCATGATAAAATGAATGTCATTAAAAATTTGGGATGCGACGCCTACATTACCAAACCGTTTGAAAAAGAAACCATTCTCGGTACACTCCGGCAATTGGGTCTGATCGCCCCTTTCAATTAGAGGTAAGTTTAAGGATGGTTTCTTTAAGCTGTTCCTTGGTAAATGGTTTATAAATCACATCATTGATCCCCGCGTCGTAAGCGGTTTGTGTTTCATCCTTATCCGTTTGCGTGGTGATTAAAAGCACCGGCAGACTAGCTTTATCATACTTTTCACGAATACGGCGCGTCAATTCGATACCGGTAATTTTAGGCATATTTAAATCGGTAATAACCAGGTCCGGTTTTTCTTTTAGTATGTGTTCCAGCGCTGTTTCCGGAAACTCAAACAGACGCGAAGCGAATCCGATATCGTGTAGATTGCTTTTATATACTTTAAGCAACATGCGGGAATCATCCACCACAATGATATTCAGCGCATTATTTTCTTCAACGCTTTGGGCACTGATCTGTGCGGCTAAATCATTCCGTCCCATTTGCCGCAGGATGGCCGAAAAATGTTCCCTTAAATCGGGATGGGCCTCTTTTTTTAGATATGCCATGGCCATGGGACCAAAAGGCTCATCGGCAATCATATGGCGAAAAATGGAATCGGCTTCGGCATCGATGAAGCAGGCCACCAAATGACGCGCGTTTTCATCTTCATCGCGCAACAAATTACGAATGCCGGCGCGCAGCGTGGCCGTGTTGTTGCGATCGATGGCCCGGGCCGCGGATTTACGTACCAGGTCAACGGGATCATTCAGGCCGTTGGTCAAAACGAAAATCCCCTTAACAATCGGCAGCATCCCCAACGCTTCGTAGGCGGCAAAACAAATATTCGCATTGGCCGGATTGTCAAACAGTAATTGCCGAATGGCATTCACGGCGCTGGCATCGCCCAATATGCCCAGAATATTAAGGGAATGGATGACAAACTCACTATCTTCGTCCTTTAAATTTTCAATGACAATGGGCACCACTTTGCTGCCGATTTCTATCATCTTTGTTTTCGCATAATTCCGTAATTGCGGATCACCGGTTTTTAAGATATGATTTAAGGCCAATAAGCTGTTTTCATCCTGAATAGTCGCGAAAATATCCACGATTTTCGAATCGATTTCATAATCCGTACCGATGCGTTCCTTCAATGCCGAAATGGCGCCGGGACAGCCGATTTCCTTTAAGGTATCAATGGCCGTGAGAATGAGCCGGCGGTTTTCGGAATAGAGATATTCAC
Organism: Calditrichota bacterium; assembly: GCA_003696775.1. Taxonomy (GTDB): domain Bacteria; phylum Calditrichota; class Calditrichia; order Calditrichales; family J004; genus J004. The sequence goes on along the minus strand of RFFS01000052.1, from coordinate 29,669 downwards.
TCAGACTGGTTACCGTTCCCGGACTGCCGATTTGCCCCAGAACACGGATTAATCGTACGATCTTGTCGGGATTGTTTTCATTATTCAGTTTTTCAATTAAATAGGGAACCGCCGCTTCATATTGCAACTCGGCAATCAAATCCAATACATCAAACTTTTGGGTCAGGGAAGGATTATTCAACAGGAATTTAATATTATCCGGCCGTTCCAGAACCATATCCTGCAACGTATTCAGGATTTCAGATTCATCGATTTTCAACGTACCCACAATATCGAATAGATGAATGATATATCCGACGGTAAAGTCATTATTGATCCGGCTGAGTTCCCGCAACATCCGTCGTTGCACCTCCGCATCCATCAGGGCGATTTGAGACATGACCAGATCGGCTTTAATACGGTCCTGTTTTTCAATATTGTCCTTAATTTCGTCTATATAATCCTGAATATCGATCTCCGCGTACACGGTTTTCTCCCTTAATTAAGATTTTAACTGATAAAAAAACGAATTCATGTAATTTTTTCGTTCATATCGATCACTTATTCCAAACAAGGTTTCTGTGGCGCCGATAAGCAAAGCGCCTTTGGGGTTTAGCTGATCGGCCAGTCGATCAAACAGTTTTTTCCGGTCTTCCATGCTGAAATAGATAGCCACATTGCGGCATAAAATGATATCAAACCGACCGATGAAGTTAAAAGGTTCCAACAGATTGATTCGTTTGAAATTGGCCATGTAACGGATTTCATCTTTTACCCTGGCGTAGGTATCGTGCTCTTCAAAATACTTTTTAACCTGATCCGGCTTCAACCCGCGTGATATTTCCGTTTTGTTGTAGCGGCCGTAACTGGCCTGGGCTATGGCCGCATCGGATATATCCGTGCCCAACAGGGTTATGCGCCATTTGTTGATTTCATTGCCCAGTAATTCCCTAAGAATGATGGCAATGCTATAAACCTCCTGGCCGGTGGAACATGCGGCGCTCCAGATTTTCATGGTAGGAAAGGCCGCCTGGGGGCCTTCCATTTTACGGTCGATCAAATCCGGGAATATTTTATGTCTTAACAATTCAAACGGGCTGTTGTCCCGGAAAAAGAATGTTTCGTTGGTGGTGATGGCATCCACGATTTTATTGGCGATGCGTTTGCTGGCATCCTGTCGTGCCCGAAAGTATAATTCACTGTAATTTTTACATTTCAGCTCCTCGGCGATGGGGCCCAGACGACTTTCCACCAGATACGACTTATTTTTGTCAATAACAATGCCGGACAAATCATAGACATATTTCGATATAACCGAAAGTTCATTACCCGTAAGTTTCAACATGGGCCACCTTTATAGTCAACATCCGCAAATTCTGTTGATTTCGGTTGCAATATCCTGCAAGGGCGCCACCTGATCCACAACACCGGCTTTAATGGCTTCCATGGGCATGCCGAATACAACCGATGTTTTTTTGTCTTGCGCCAGAACAGGTACATTATGTTTTTTAAGTTCTCTCAGTCCGGCCACACCGTCCCGCCCCATGCCGGTCATGATCACAGCGAGTAAACGTGAGCCGTAGGCTCCCACAGCCGACCGGAATAAATAATCCGCGGCCGGTTTGCAAAAATTTTCAGGCGGATCATCCGTTATTTTTACATGCACCACTCCGGCCAGATTCCTGGCCACTTTCATTTGTTTACCTCCCGGCGCGATATATACATGACCGCCCCGCACCACTTCCCCGTCTTCGGCTTCCTTTACCGTTAGGACGGATTTTTCATTTAAGGAAGTGGCCAACGCTTTGGTAAACAAGGCCGGCATGTGTTGTACAATCAGAATGGGTTGTCTGAGTTTCGAAGATAATTTAGGAATCACCTCGGTCAGGGATTTGGGCCCGCCGGTGGATATGCCCAGCACAACCGCTTCCGGTTTTCGCATGGCCTGAATGGGTTGGCCTGTAAATGTATCCGGATCAACCACTCCGGGTTGCTTCGATGTAACGGCTGAAAGGGTTGCGTTGCCGGAACGGGCAACCGGGGCCACATGACGACGCACCTGTAAAGCATCCAGTATGGGACGAAACTGATTCTTAAGGATTTCCACGTTCTCCCGCATGGAGCCGCCGGACGGTTTGGTAATAAAGTCAAAGGCGCCCAATTCCAACGCCTGCATGGTAACAGCGGCGTCCTTGGTGGTATGCGCCGAGACCATCACCGCACATGTTTGTACACCGTCAAAGGCTTTCATCATGCGCAGGGTCTGAATACCATCCAATTCCGGCATTTCCTGATCCAATGTGATCAGGTCCGGCTTCAAGGCCTGAATCTGAGACAGAGCGATTTTTCCGTTGGAAGCCGTTCCCACCACATCCACCTGTTCAAAAGCGGCCAGAGTGTCCTTGATGATTTTACGGTATAAAACCGTATCATCCACTATCAGAACTTTTAGTTTTCTCTGTCCCATATTTTGATCCGGATTTTATTAAATAAACATCGTTAATTCAGACGAAATTGCTGCACGATGGACTTTAACCTTTCGCTGACCTGGGCCAGTTCTCCCGAATTATGATCCACCCGACGGCTTTCTTCCATTACCACGGCACTGGTTTGGTTCACCGCGGCAATATCCGAAGCCACCGACTGGGAAACGGTAGCGGCCTGAGCCACCGAACTGGAAACCACATTGATCCCCTGCGCGGCATTCTTAACATTTTCCGCGATATTGCCCGTGGTGGCCGCCTGTTCTTCAACTGCGGTGGCGATGCTGCTTACCATCTCATTCACATCGGAAATGACATTGGTAATGCTGCTAATCTCATTAACGGTTTCATCGGTGGAATTTTGAATGGCGTCTATTTTCTCCCGTATTTCATCTATGGCATCATTGGTCTGTTTGGCCAGTTCCTTAACTTCGTTGGCCACAACGGCAAAGCCTTTTCCAGCTTCACCGGCCCGTGCCGCTTCAATGGTGGCGTTCAGGGCCAGCAATTTGGTTTGCTCGCTGATTTCATTGATCACTTCCACGACCTTGGTCACTTCCTGAGCGGCCTCGCCCAACACATTCACCCGGTGCGAAGCCCGTTCCACGGAATGCACCGCTTCTTCCGTTTTATGGCGTGCGTTTTCCGCGTTTTGGGCAATTTCGGAAACCGTGGCGCTCATCTGTTCCGCCGCGGATGCCACATGATTGATGTTGTCCGACGCTTGTTCACTGGCGTTGGAAACGTCCACCATGGTAACACTCATTTCTTCCGCCGCGGAGGCCACAGCATGAGACTTCTCACTGACTTGCGAGCTTTCTTCCGACATTTTCTGCGATACTTCGTTCATTTCACCCGAGGCACCGGCCAGTTGTTCGGAATAACTCATTACATCGCGCAAAATGGTTTTTAATTTATTGCCCATATGCTCCAGGGCTTGTTGCAGTTCACCTATTTCATCGGTGCGATCGGTATTCAATTCGGCTGTCAGGTCCCCCTCTTCAATTGCCTTGGCATAGGTCACGCTTTCATAAAGGGGATCCACGATCATTTTTGCCAGAACAAGACTAATGATGACGAATAATACTGTGGAAAAAACAACCATAAACCACCCCATGGAAACAGAAGTCTCCTGAATATCCCGGAAATCATTAATGAATTTTTCCTCATGCTCTCACAGAAAAGCTATGGCTTCATTCAGCCCTTTTTTTACCTTGTGCAAGGCCGGTACCGTATTTTGCTGATAAAGAGTACTTATCCAACTGATATCACCGCCGCTTTTCAATTCATCTTCAATAACCAGCGCGGATTTATGCAAGGCGGCATGGGGCGCTTCCAAATTTTGAACCACCGTAGCCAGTTCCGGGAAATTTTTAACGGTTTGGGCGCGCCCATCTCCATACAACCAGCGGCCCAGAGCGCAGGCATGATCATTTTTTTCCAACGTAAGACGGTCTTCTTGACGAATGATGCTTTCATTCAGACTGACCACCCATTTATAGTGATCGGTAATGCGTTGCTGCAATTCTTGTTTAAGCTTTTCGATTTGTGCTACTTTGTTATTTTCATTTTGCAAAGAATGCAATGTGGATTGGGTTTTAAAAGCAACAATTAAAAGGAGAACCAACGCCGCCGCGAATCCCCCATATAACTTATATTTTATTTTTATGTTGGTAAACATCGTGATCTCCTTTTATCTATTGTAAACTCATTTCAGAATCTAACAGGGTATCGGTGTTTAATACCGTCGCCAGACCTTCTTCCATCTTATAAATTCCGGAAAAGAAGTCCCTGTTGACTCCGTTAATATTGGAGGCCAACGGTTCCATAACCGTGTCATTAACACGATGCACATCCCAAATCCGGTCCACAAGCAATCCGATGTTTTCATCCTTATGACGAATGACGATGATGCGCATATCTTCGTTCAGCGGGGCCGGCTCAAATCCAAATTTTACACGGACATCCACCACGGTGATGATTTCCCCTCTTAAGCTGGCTACACCACGAACGAAATCCGGCGCGTTATGGATACGGGTCAGTTCAAGATGTTTTATGATCTCTTTTATCTTAAGGATATCCATGGCGCAGGTAATGTCCGCCACCTGAAAAATGGTCAGTTCCTTCCAGTCCACTGTTTTCTCTTTCATATATCCATCCTTAATTTTGTCTGCCGTTTTTTAAATAGGTTTCGATATTGGCCAACACCTTTTCACGATCCAGTTTAATCAGGTATTCATCGATACCCGCTTCCAACGCCACTTTTTCGGCCTCCTCGCCGGCAACGGAGGTTAACGCCAGAATGGGCAAATCCTGAAATTCGGATTTGGCCCGCACCTCGCGGGTAAAACCTATGCCATCCAGATTCGGCATTTCGATATCCGTGAGGATCAAATCGATTTCACGTTCCATGGATTGCAGCTTTTCCAGCCCTTCCACACCGTCCAGTGCGGTAACCACATTATATCCCGCGTCCTCGGTAAATCCCTTAATCTGATTCAGGAAGAATTTGGAATCCTCTATGATCAGTATGGTGTTCTGTTTATCCCTGGAAGCCTGACGTTCCATTTCTTCCGCTTCCACCATTTTTTCCGGCATGGCCGCGGCGGCCAAACCATATAAGTCCAGCATAAGTGTTATACGGCCCATAATTACACTGGAACCGACAATGCCGGGTTGACGGAAGGTTTCTTCATCGATGTCAGTCAAAGAATCCACAACATCCACAATGTGGGCAACAACGATGCCCACTTCCCTGCCGCCGAATTTAAACACCACCACATAAGGATGGGCGGTTTCAACCCGCGGTTTAACCTGAGCCACATCTTCCACGGCCAGGACGATGAGCGTTCCGCCACGGTATTTTAATACCCGACGGCCGCTTGTTTCCGAGAGTTGCCCGGATTGTATTTTTTCTATGCGTGAAATCAGCCCGAGCGGGATGGCGAATTGTTCGTCATGCCCATTGCTCAACAGCAACATGGATTGACTGTCCTTTTGGCCAAGTAAATTCTCCAGTTGTTTTTCCTCAACCCGGTCATTTTGCTTAACGGGTTTCAGCTTCATGGCTTTGCTTATCCCGATGATATCCAGAATGAGCGCCGCGCGGCCATCGCCAAGAATGGTGGCGCCGGCATAGGTTTCCAGATGATTCAGATGGCGTCCCAGCGGTTTGACAACAATTTCCTCGGAATCAAGCAGGTCATCCACGATAATCCCGTAATTGAAGCTGCCGGCGTTGACCACCACCACATTGGTGGCTTCATCCTTGAACGAAAGGTTCGTGGAACCGTACGTTCCCGATTGCAGCACACTGGAAAGATCGATAATCGGCAATAAAGCGCCGCGCAAACGCATGACAACGGCATTATCTATTTTCTCAATTCTCTGCGCCACCTGATTGGCCGGAATGCGCACCAATTCCACCAGGTTCACCTGGGGCAGGGCAAAACGGTCTTCCCCCACTTTTACAATCAAAGAAGGGATAATAGCCAGTGTCAGTGGCAGCTTTATACTGAGGGTTGTCCCCACCCCCACTGTGGAGTGGATATCTATGGTGCCGCCCAATTTGGAAAGATTGCTGAACACCACATCCATTCCAACGCCGCGTCCGGAAATATCCGTTACCTGTTTGGCCATGGAAAATCCAGGACGGAAAATAAGCTTGAGCACTTCGTTGTCGCTCATTTCTTCCAGTTCCGCGGTAGTGACAAAGCCTTTTTCCAAAGCCTTGGCCTTAATTTTTTCAGGGTCAATGCCCCCCCCGTCATCTTCCACTTTAATGACTACCTGCCCAGCTTCGTGCAGGGCACTCAGTCGCAATACCGCCGTGGGCGATTTTCCGCGCGCGGCACGGGTTTCCGCGTCCTCGATGCCATGATCCACCGCGTTGCGCACCAAGTGCGTCAACGGGTCACCAATGGCTTCGATGATGGTTTTATCCATCTCAACGCCTTCGCCTTCGATGATAAGTTCTGTTTTCTTATTTAATTTTTTGGAAAGATCGCGCACAACGCGCTGGAACTTATTGAATACAATACCGATGGGCTGCATGCGGGTGGCCATGATGGCTTCCTGCAGTTCGGAAGTGATCAGGTCCACGCGCTGAATGGCGTTTTCCAGACCCTTGGGGTCTTTTTGCTGACGGGTTTGTAAAAGCTGGTTCCGGGTTAAAACCAATTCACCGGCCAGAGTCATCAGGGTATCCAGGTCTTTTAGATTGACACGCAGGGTTTCATTTACAAATGCTGTGGTGTTGTCCTTCTTTTTGTTACTTTTTTTAGTGGCCTCGGGCGGATTCGGAACCGCCTTATGCGGAGCCGGTTGGGGTTGGGCGGGTTTGGTTGCCACCTGTTGCGGCGACGGCGATACGGGTACAGGTTCCGGTTCCACGGATGGGTCTTCGTGTACAATTTCTTCCTGTATCGGTTCCACGGGCGGAGGCGGGGCGGAAGCTTCAACCGGCGCGCTCTCTTCGAGTTGACCGGCCAGGGCTTCGCCCGTTTCCTGAACCGCTTCCAACGGAAATATCTGACGTTCTTTGTTAAAATAGTAGATGTATTTATCATCCAGGTTAATCAGTTTGCCCACCAAATCTTGTTCCAACACGGTGGCGAACAAGACATAAAACGGAATCCGCATATTATTATTCTGATCATCCAGCTTACCGACGGCCATTAAATCCACTTTACTGTCCACCAACTGGCCGGCCTGTTGTATTTCCCTGATGATATCCAATGCGGTTTTATCCTTACGTTCGATATCGCGCAACATGTCAAATTCAGCAAGATACAGTATGCGCCCTGCTTTCTGGGCCTGATCCAACTCAAATTTATTGATCCGGAATACTTCGTAACCGTCGGGCAAGGCGATGATCTCTTCTTCCTCCAGGGTTTCCTGCACCTCATCATCCACCGATGCCGATAAGGCGCCCTTAAGCAAAACCAGCTCTTCGGAAATATCCATCTCATTCGATTCGGCAAAATGCGTAATCAGATCGTTCAGTTTATCGTTGGCGGTTAATAAAATACTGATCACTTCCGGCGTGGGGGTAAGTTCACCGTTGCGCATCATGTTCAGCAGATTTTCCATTTCATGAGCCAGTTCCTTAATGGTATCCAGCCCCAGAAAACCGGCCCCGCCTTTAACGGAATGAATCGCGCGGAACACTTTGTTAATCAAATCCACATTGATGTCGGCGCCGTCTTTCTCTATTTCCAGAAAATCGCTTTCAATACCATCCAGATGCTCGGTGGATTCCTCAATAAAGACTCTTACAATCTCATCATCTTCTATCATGGCCATGATAATGCCCTCAAATCTATTTCTACAAAATAGCGTTTAATTGATTTTAAAATGCTTATCCAATCGGGTAATCGCGAGTAATTTTTTAATGTCATCCGAGACATTCACCAGTTCCAACGGGTGCTCTTCCTTTATGGTGTTATGCGCGGAGATTAAAACACTTAACCCAGTGGAATCGATGATTTGCACCGATGAGAAATCAATGACGATATGTTTTTCTCCCGCCTGGATATGACGCAACAACTCATCGCGGAGCGTGTCGCTTTTTGATACGGTTATATCGTAATCCGGTTGAATGGTAATTGCCTGACTCATCTTCCCCTCACTTAATTTGTATTGATCTCAATTGCTCTCGTTAATTTTATGGAGTTAGTATCCAAATCGACATCAAAGGTAAAGTTTAACCCCTCGATGATATGTACCCCCATGCCATGCGGCTTGCATTCATCCAAATTTCGTTTGGTGATTTTTTTCTTACCCAGGGGATCTCCTTCATCCTTCACATCAATGTGTAACAAGTCTTCCCCCATGCATACTGTACACCAAACCTTCTTAGAGGGATCATTCCCGTTGCCATGCTTCACGGCATTGGCCAGTACTTCATGCAAAACAGTGGAAAGATCAAAATCACTGATGTTGATCTTTTGCTTATGCACATAATCCACGCACATTTTCACGGTATCGTCCACGGCTTTGTAATCGGAATGGAACTCGAATGTCATTCCATTCTTTTGAGGGGATATTTTTACATTTGCCATGTATATACTTTCTTTTATTTTCTTTGAAAAACGATGCCCAATTCTTCCAGTCGGGCATTGATCTCGGAACGGGAAAAAGGTTTGACAATATAGGCTTCACAGCCGGCCTTAAATGCGTTTAGAATGTCCTTGCTCCCTTCCAGAGCCGATGTAATAATGATTTTCACACCATCCAGGCCCCTAATGCCCTGTTGCGCCTCAAATGCGCGGATTTCCTCCACAACCGTCAAGCCGTCCTTTTCCGGCATCATCACATCCAAAAAAATTACGCTATAAGGTTGGCCCTCCTGATGCGCCTGATAAAAGGCTTCGCAAGCTTCGTTACCATTGGCAGCTATATCGACTTCGAAATATTCCTCCACAAAACGGTTCAGTATTTTCCTGTTGGTAAAATTATCTTCCACAATCAACGCGCGCATGATTTTCCTCCAAAAGTTAGTCTATTAATCGGAAATGAACGCAGGCATCTAAAGGGATTTGCGATAACTGACCAAAAATAGAAAGTTTGGAAAGATTAAAAGCCTGATAAGGAAATTTTTAATTATAAGAATTCGTAATGGGAGAGCTTTAATTTTGCAGCAAGACTTTACGCACGCGAACCGTAGAAAGCCCGGGCTTAACTATAAAACAAAATAAGACGGCGCCAATGAAACAGGTGGAATTTACTCCGCCAAAAGGCCTTCGGCCTCGTACTGATGCAGTTTATTGCGCAGGGTACGGACAGTAATGCCCAGCAACTCGGCTGCTTTATTCCTATGGTTGCCTGTTTTTTGCAGGGCGGCAAGAATCATCCGCCGCTCCATTTCCGACAGGGGAACTATATCGTCCGGCGCGATAAATCCGACAGACTGTTCACGAGTGAAATTTTCTTCCAGTTGAATGTGTTCAGGAAGAATTTTGGGGCTGTCAGCAGAAAATAAAATGGCGCGTTCAATAACATGACGTAACTGACGGATGTTTCCGGGCCAGTCATATTGCATCAAACGTTCCATCGCTCCGGCATCGGGTGTTTTTTCTTCGTATTTGTACTTGGGGCGCAGATGATCGATAAAAGTTTTCACCAACAGGGGAATATCTTCTTTACGGTCCCGTAACGGAGGTATTTCTATCGGAAAAACATTTAGACGAAAATAAAGGTCTTCCCGGAATTTTCCTTCACGGATCAGTTCCGTCACATTATGGTTGGTTGTGGCAATGATGCGAACATCCACCGGTATTTCATGGGTGGTGCCCACACGAATAATTTTCATTTCCTGCAGGGCGCGTAGCAATTTAGCCTGTAAATTGTATGGGATTTCGGTCACTTCATCCAGCAACAGGGTTCCGCCGTCGCATTCTTCAAACAGCCCTTTTTGGGCTTTAATGGCCCCGCTAAAGGCGCCTTTTTCATGACCAAACAAGGTGCTTTCAAAAAGGGTTTCCGGAACGGCGGCGCAATTGATTTTAAGAAAAGGTTTATCCTTGCGTTCACTTTGTTTATGGATCGCTTCGGCGATTAACTCTTTTCCGGTTCCGCTTTCCCCCTGCAGGAATACCGGCACATCGCTGCGGCAAACGATACCGATATTGTAATTGATCCGTTCCGCGGCTTCGCTTTCCCCCACCAGTCCGGTATGGGGACGGGCCTGCTCCAGTTTTTCGCGCAGGCGGGTGTTTTCTTTCTTCAGACCTTCAAATTCAAAAAAGCGTTCAACGCGCGATTCGATATGAGAAATGGAAAAGGGCTTGGTTACAAAATCAAAAGCGCCCTCCTTCATGGCATCCACCGCGGTTTCGATGGTGCCGTAGGCCGACATCAACAAAAAGCCGATATCGGGTTGAATTTTTTTCACTTCCCGTAACAGATCTATACCTTTGATGCCGGGCATCATTAAATCGCTAATAATCAGATCAAAGGATTGATCTTCGAGCAGTTTTAACGCCAGGTCACCGGTCGCGGCTTCATGCACGTCATAAATATCGTTATCCAGCGTCTCTTTAACTATCTCACGCAGGTCGTCATCATCATCCACAATCAGTATTTTACGTGTTTCGTTTGTCATAAGTCCTTATACACCCTGTTATTCCATAACTTGTTGTTTTTTATATACATCCGCGGCCTTGGTATTGGCAATAAGTTTTTTAGAAGCCTGACTTATCGTCCGCATGGATACGGCGGTTGATTTTTTTTCTTCAATAATTTCCCGCAAATGCGTTATTTCTTCCTCCAAAGCAAGAATTTTTCGATACAGCATCTTGTTTTCTTCCAACAATTCATATTCACGCAGGGAACGTTCGAAAGCCGAAATCACCTGATCGATTCGAAACGGCTTGATCAGATAATCAAATTTAAAATTACGCATGGCGTCCACGGCATATTTTATATTCTGATAACCGGTCATGATCATAACGATAATATCCGCCTGATAAAAACGTATTTTTTGGGCAAGATCAACGCCGGTCATGCCGGGCGTGTTTAAATCAAAATCGAGCAGAGCAAAACGGAAATCATGTTCACGAACTTTTCGCAACGCATCATCCGGATTGGCGGCCACCTGTACCTGATAGCCCTGTTCCCCCAGGCCTTCGCCGATCATCTCCAAAATGTTAAAATCATCATCTACGATTAAAATACTTTTATTGACACTCATAATTTAGTCCGCGGTTTGAATGAGACGGGATTTTTCTTTCTCGCGTTGTTGTTCCTGTATCAATTGCGTCCATAACCGCCATAGTAAAGAGGACGCTTCATCGCCGCATTCCGGATAACCGACGCAGGAATGGGTGATGTCCAGTTGAACCGGTGTTTCCACTTTACGAAAATATTTTTCCAGGGTAGCGGTTAATTTATCGGAAAACGTTTCGCAGTTAAAATAATCCCGGTTGGGTAAAACAAACAATACCGTATCCACTGTTTGCCAGATTACATCTGTTTCCTCGTCAACAAAGGATTGTATTTTCAACCGGGCCGATTCCAACGTATCCTGAATCACCAACGGGTTATCATTTTCGGCAAGGGGTTCAAAGCGGAACAGACTAAATCCGACCGGAGTCATGGTGTCCGCGGCACGGTTAAGATGTTGTTGAATATGCGCCGTTAAAGATGAGGCCGTAAGGCCGGTATAGCCCGATTCCTGACGCAGGCTTATGACCGGCGCGATGTGGTTGGCCAGAATGGACAGCAAACGGTTCACATGTTCCACATCCACGGGCGCCTTATCATCGGTCAGATAGGCCAGCCAGGCCTGGGTTGCGTCCTGAAAAACCACGGGAATGAAAACCAAAGAACCTTTTTCCGTCTCAAGGTGCCCCTGTTCAAACGTCAACCGACCACGTGGCATGGGAACGATATGAATTTGTCCGCCGGTAATTTTAACATGATTCAGAATGCTGTCCGCCTTAAAAGCAAAATTATTCCATTGGGAAGAAAAACCCTTTTGACGCAAAAACCGGTACTGTTGTGTACGATGATCCCATTGAAACAAGGCCACTTTTTTCAATTGGAAATATTCCAGCATGGTATCCAGCGCCATTTCGGCCGCGGCTCCCACATCGTTTAACTGATACAGAATTTTGCTGATTTCGTTTAAGGTGGACAAATGATTCAACAAACGGGTATTGTTTTTAAGCAGCCATGTGTTTTGCCGTTTCAGGTATAATTTTTCCGTGGCATGGGCCACCACCTGTTTCAGTGCAAGCTGGTCGATCGGTTTTTGGATGTAATCATAGACCCCCTGTTGAACAGCTTCCATCGCGGTTTGCAGGGTGGCAAACCCGGTAATGACGATAATCTCCGTGTCTTTTTCCGGTTGGTCGCGCAGTGTTTTAATGATATCCATACCCGAAACCCCGGGCATCATGATATCGGTAATCAACACATCACAGGGGTGTGTGGCCAGCCACTCCAGGGCGCGTTCAGGATCGGTTTCTTTATGGATATGATACCCCTCCGCCCTGATATTCATGGCGATGGTTACCAGCACATCGGGCTCATCGTCCACTATCAGAATATGAAATTGTTTCTCCGGCCGGGCAATGTGTTTCATTTTATCCCCTTTCTCCCGAGCCTTCGGGCACAAATACGTCATAATCCCGGCTGTTTTCATTCAGCGATTCCATGACAATATCATCCTTGAGTCGATAGACACGTACCGCGCGCAGGTCCGCCATGGTGGTATAATGTATGCCGCCCATATCGATATGCACATTACGGTACAAAGCGCCGGTAATTTGGATTTCTTTTTCCACACGTTGCTTTTCACTGTTTTTGATGAGTTCCATTTCCTGCTCATCAAGTTGGCGACGTTTTTCCCGTAATTGTTTAATCTCTTCGATAATTTGTTTTTCTTCTTCCCGTTTTTCAGGAGAAATACCGGCCTTATTTTTTTTGAGTACCGCCAGGAATTCCAGACGTTTATTTAGATAGGAAAGTTGTTTAACCACTTCACTGCGCGCGCGCCCCAGTTTCCACAACTGGCCGGTGCCTTCCTTTTCGGAATAATTACGAATGATCAAATCGGTATGCACGCCCCGTTCGGAGCCGGCATCACGGGTTATGATGCCTTTATCCGCGGTAATGGTCCCTCCGCGTAACACACCCTTTGGACCGGTAACACGAACGCTGCCACCGGCGGTGATCACACAATTTTGAGCATAATTTTCCAGCACCACATCTTTCTGTACGGCAATATGCGCGTCTTGTGCAAAACCGCAACTTAACTGTCCGCCGCATAAAATTTTGGCGCGTCCCTGTCCCAGTATCCCGTCCCGAATGATGATATCCCCGTTGGAGGAATAGATACGGGCGGCATCCACCGAACCATTGATAATTATTGTGCTGTGGGATTCCACCCGAAAACCGGACCGGACATCCCCTTCAATGACCACCGGGCCATCGGTTTTTATATTGCCCGTATTGTACCCCACATCACCTTTTACAAAAAAGACATCGGAGATATGGATAAAACCGTTTTCACGCAATAAATAGCCGTCCCGGGCCGCGCGTAGTGTTTTGCCATCCGTATCAAGATAAAAATCGGAAGATTCCGGCAGACGGTTATATATTCCGGCGGGCTCCACCTGTTCGCCGGTTACAAGGCGTCCCATTTCAACATTATCCTGACCCCTGTATTCCGCGAGGGCCTGCCCCTTATGGACGTAATTATACCGCTCCAGATTTTTAAAATCGGCGCGATCATGCGAGGTAATAACAGGCTTACGGGTTGTGGCAATGTTTAATTTCCATTCCAGGCAGCCATTGGGATAGCTGCCGACCGCCACAGTTTCCATGGCGACCGATCGTTTTTTCTGGGCAATGTGTCGGATGTGATCCGTCAGGAGTCCATAAACCACACCTTTTTTTTTCAATGCGGCAAGGATGTCTTTTTCATCCGGAAAATGGGCGGGATCGCTTAATATGGTTACCGATGCAGTATATTTATCATCGGAGATATGGACACGTATGGATTTCACGTTATTTCTATTCTATGGGTTCATCATAATCAAAAATCACTTTGGCTATTTCACCGCAGGAGCATTGATAAATAAAACCAATCACTTCTCCCGCTTCGGTTAGAGGGGTAATTTTCCCCTTACTTGCCGGAATATGACTATTCTCGAGCGGATTGATGATTTTTGTAGATTTTATCCGAATATCTTTGCTTTTAATAATCGTTCCGTGGGATTTTTTCCGTTTTAACGAGAAGGTGCTTTTTTGGTCTTCCCGGGTAAGTTCATCAAAAACAGTCATAATTATCCCCGCTATTTAAAAAAATTGTCTATATCTTCCTGTGAAAATTCATGATTTTGATGGATGATATCTTCGGTACGCTTTTGAAAACTTTCCATTTCTTCCTTGTGGCGTTCCAGCTCTTTTTTGAATTCATTCTCGATGGCCATTGCCACTTCCGCGCCTATGGAACTGCGCGAACGCATCACCTCAAACGATTCAAAAAGAGAAAGAAATTTATCATACACCGCGGTTAAAATGCGGTTGGTATGCTCCAGTTGCTGTGTGGTGATATCCTGGAATTGAAAGGCAAAAATTATTTCATTGGCTTTATTTTCCACATCTTCCACGATGGAAAGTTGCTTATCGGATTCCTTATTTTCCCGTATCAATGATTTCAGTGCGTTAAGTTGACTGGACATGTGTTCAATTTTATCCAAAACTTCATTGGTGGCCAGTTCGGTGGTTTGAGTAACACTGTTCAGGTTATCCGTGGCCGTGGGTAAATGACTCGTACTTTCCTTGACGGATATATTGGCTTCGGACAAAATAGGAATCATATCCTTCAAAAAAAGAAACAAATCCGTCACAATGGGAAACAATTCTTCATTGAATTCCATGGACTTATGGATTTCTTCGATATGCGCCAAAACATCATCAATGCTTTTAATTTCTTTAATCATGGCGGGACCTTTCACGTTTAGGAGGCGCTGAAAATCTCAGACATTTTTTTCTTCAGGACTTCCGGTGTAAAGGGTTTGACGATATAACCGTTCACACCCATTTTGATGGCTGTCATCACATCATCCTGCATACCACGCGTGGTAATCATCAGTATCGGCGTATCCTTGTATTTGCTACTGCCGCGTAGTTCTTTAACCAGTTCTTCACCATTCATTTCAGGCATATTCCAGTCGGTAATTACCATATCAAAATCCTGATCGCCGATTTTTTCGAGAGCATCCACACCGTTTTCGGCCTCAACAACCTGACTAATCCCTATCTTATTAAGCGAATTCATAATAATGCGCCGCATGGTTGGTGAATCTTCCACAAAAATAACTTTTTTATCGTCCATCATAAGTCTCCTTTACTATCAGTTTTTTATACATTCGGTATGGATTGTTCATTATTAAAATATATCAATCCATGTGACAGATTTTCTTTCAATTCCGCCACTCGAGGATACAATACACATGGTATTCATCCATATCCAAATCATATATGCGGGTACCTTCACCGGCTTGCCAGGTACGTTCTTCCGGCTTATAGGGTTGGCAATCCGGGAAACCAAGACTAAACTCTTCTTTATTATCAACAACATTGGCTAAAAAACGCCCCACAATGGTGTTGCCTATTTCACCAAGCGCATCTGTCATAATTTCATCATTCACTTCTTCTATATCACCGCCGTACATATCCATCACCAGTTCTTCTGAAACATCCCGTTCCACAATCAGAGTGACGGCGCTGCGAAAGGGAGCCTGCGTATCCAACGTCACATAAAAAGCATCGAGATCCCCGGGAATTTCTTCAACATCTTCACAGGATTCCACTTCCGTAAAAGCCATATTTTCAAAGGCTTCGGTTACAGCATCCGTAAGCTCTTCCCCTACATGATCAATTGTATATTCCATTGGGCACCTCAATTCTTTTCAAGGATCAAATTATTTTCAAGTACTTCGTTCAATTCCGGCAGAACGATCGGTTTAGCCAAAACCGCCACCGCATGATCGGCAATCAGCTTTTTCTCCGTGGCCGCACTTTTTTTACTGGAAATGATAACGACCGGAATATGATTTAACCGTGGCGAGCTTTTGATTCTTTTTAACAGGCCTTCTCCGTCCATCTCAGGCATATTCAGGTCCGAAAAAACCAGATCTATGTTATTTTCTTTCAATACCTGCATGGCATGAACACCGTTCTTAGCCTCATAAACATCCAGTTCATCAAATCCGCACACTTCAAGGCTGCGTTTGATAAGCGTTCTGGCCATGGAAGAATCATCAACGATGAGTATTCGGTTCATCCTTAACTCCATCTTAAATTAAAGTTTCCACTCACCCCTGCCGGGTGAGGTAATTGTTATTTCTTTTGTATCCACATCCACACTAACCGTTCGGCTGAAGTTTTTCCCCACATCTTCCTTGATAGCGCCCAGTTTGTATTTCCACAACACTTTTTTCGTGGCCAATACATTTCGTTTTCCAATATTAAAACGTCCCTGGGGGTCCATTATTTTTGCTCCACCGGTCAGTTTAACTATCACTTCCGAATTTTTCTTTACTCCGAATTTTTTAAATTCATCTATCAATTTGGGGATCGCCAGATCCGCAAAATACCCCGGCAGGTCCCGGGCTTTTCCGTTGGAAAAACTCGAGTCCGGCAAAGCAATATGCGCCAGACCGACCGCATTATGCTTAGGCGCGACAAATATCAATGCCACGCACGATCCCAAAGCGTACGTTTTAACCACAGACCCGGGTTTGTTGGACACGCCAATTTCCCCCACTCCCACATTAATCACTTCCATCAGTTCATTTCCTGTAATAGAGTTTTAATGGTTTCCGGTATTTTTGGCAAGGGCACCAATCGTTCCGCGCCACCCCGGTCATAGGCTTCCTTGGGCATGCCAAAGACAACCGAGGTCGCTTCATCCTGAGCGAGGGTGCGCGCGCCGCTTTCACGCAGTTTTACCATGGCGTCGGCGCCATCGCTGCCCATGCCGGTCAGCATGATGCCAATCGCGTTTTTACCGACAAAACGGGCCACGGAGCGGAACAAAACATCCACCGATGGACGATGGCCGCATACCTTCGCGCCATCCCTCACCACCACCTTGTATTCACCGCCGGAACGCATGAGCTGCAAATGTTTACCTCCCGGGGCAATCAACACCACACCGTTGTGAACCTTATCTCCGGAACGCGCTTCACGAACATGCATATCACATATTTCATCCAGTCGTTCCGCGAACATTTGGGTAAATTTTTCCGGCATGTGTTGGACGACTACAATACCCGGCGTGGTAGCGGGCAAAGCGGAAATAACCTGACGCACCGCTTCCGTCCCCCCGGTTGAGGCGCCGATGGCTATGATCTTATCCGTGGTTTTACTTAAGGCCGTCACCTTACCGGGCGCGGCTTTTCCGTTATTTTTATTTTTAAAGTGAGCGACATTTACAAACGATGCCATGCGTACTTTTTGATGCAGTTCGCTCATCATTCCGTTCAAACCGTTGGAAATATCCGTGGCCGGTTTACACACAAAATCCACCGCCCCGGCGGACAAGGCATCCAGGGTAATGCGCGACCCCCGTTCGGTGAGTGAGCTTACCATTACAACCGGTAAGGGATATTGCGGCATAAGTTTACGTAAAAATTCCAAACCGTCCATGCGCGGCATTTCCACATCCAATGTCAGCACATCCGGCTTGGTTTTAACAATCATATCCCGTGCCTTAAACGGATCGGCGGCGGTGCCCACCACTTCGATGTCATCATACATATTAAGACCGCGGGAAAGAATATCCCTTACCAACGCCGAATCATCCACCACCAATACACGCGTTTTACTCATACGACCGCCTTTTTATAAACAGCTGGTTTGACATAACTAAAATACCGGTTATCCCTGCCCAGGCTTTCAGAATGACCGATAAACAGATAGCCGTCATCCTTCAAAAAATCATGAAACTTACGGGTCAGTTGAGCGCGCGTTTCCTGGTCAAAATAGATCATTACATTCCGGCAGAAGATAACATGGAATTTATTTTTAAACGGGAATTGGGGACGCATTAAATTCAAACGACGGAACAACACTTTGTTACGGATTTCATTTCGGACACGATATTGATCGGAAGCGACCGGTTCATAATATTTTTTTCGCCATCCATCGTCCAGTTTATTTACATTTTCCGCTTTGTACATGCCCTTTTCCGCAACGGCAAGCGCTTTTCCGGATATATCCGTGGCGAGTACGGCATAATCCAGTGTTGAACGGGCTTTTTGCAACGCTTCCTTAACAACGATGGACAGGGTATAGGCCTCTTCCCCCGTGGAACACCCCGCGCACCAAACGCGAATTTTCTTGTCACTTGAAGCATCCGTGCTTTTAAGATATTCCGGGATAACACGTTCCCCAAGGAAATTAAAATGTTCCGCTTCACGGCCAAAAAAGGTGAGATTGGTGGATATCTTATTGATCAGGATATCCAGCGCGTTTCCGGTGCGGTCGTTTACCAGATGATTATAAAAGGCATCGAAGCTGTCAAAGCCCTTTTCTTCCAGTACTTTTCTTAAACGATTGTTGACCAGAGATTCTTTGTTTTCGCCCAGGGCAATGCCAAAACGTTCATAAACCAGAGTGGCTATTTTACGATATTCCGATGGACTGAGTGTAATAGTATTAGCCAACATGTGTAGTCTCCGATCAATTCATGCCCAGCGTAAAGGTGTTCCAGTCTTCCGTTTCCGTGTCGGGTCCCGTTTGCATGGCACCCGCGGCTTGGTTGTTTAATGTGAATTTCATTAACAATTGCCTTACATGATTAACTTCGGATGAGAGTTCAGCGGCTGTGGCGGCGCTTTCTTCCGCGAAGGCAGTGTTGGACTGTGTAACCCGGTCAATTTGCCGCAAGGCATTGTTTACCTGCTCAATCGCCGCAACCTGTTCCTGCGAGGCTGCATTGATCTCGGAAATCAAATCGGTGGATTTGCTAATACCTTCGATAATGGTGTTGATGGCTTCCGCCGTTTTTTGGGCAATTTCGCTTCCGTTTTTCACTTTACTTACGGATTCTTCGATAAGCTGGGTGGTTTCCTGTGCCGCCTTGGAACTGCGCTGGGCCAGGTTACGCACTTCTTCCGCCACCACGGCAAAGCCTTTACCGTGCACCCCGGCACGGGCGGCCTCCACGGCGGCGTTAAGCGCCAGCAAATTGGTCTGAAAAGCGATTTCATCGATCACTTTTATAATGCGCGAAATTTCATTTGAAGAACTATTGATCACATCCATGGCCTGCAACATTTCGGTCATTTGTTGGTTACCGGCCACGGCGTTGTGCCGGGCATCTTCCGAAATACCCTTGGCATTCAGAGCGTTTTCGGCATTCTTTTTAGACTGTACACTGATTTCCACCATGGATGCCCCGATCTCTTCCAGGGAACTGGCCTGGTCCGAAGCGCCTTCGGAAACCGATTGACTGGAATCGGATACCTGTCGGGCGTTCAGATTCACCTGCTCGGTCGCTTCGGCTACCCGGTTTAGCGTATCCCGGATGTCGTGAATCATTTTATTCAGAGCAGTCTTCAGTCGGGCATGATCGCCATTGTAGTCGCCATACATTTCCACGGAGAAGTTACCCTGTCCCAAATGTTCCAAAATATTAAGCGCTTCATTAATCGGCGCGATGGTGGCCTCGACGGTTTCATTTAAACCATCTATAATTTTACGATAATCACCCTGGTGACGGCTTGCATCCGCCCGGTAACTTAAATCCCCCTTAAGAGCCGAGTCGGCTGTTTGACGCGCATCTTCAATCAGCGCACTTATGGCATCGATCATGGTATTCAGATTTTGCATCAACGGGGCGAAATCTCCCTTAAACTCACGCGTCACTTTTTGTGGAATGGACCCCTTGGCTATTTGTTCGATATAATCCGCCGCGATGCTTACCGGCTCGTTGAAGGCATCCAGTGTTTGATTGACGCCATTTATAATTTCCTTGAATTCACCTTTGTGATACGAGATGTCCGCCCGTTTTTTCAAATCACCGTTCAGGGCGCCCTGCACCAAATCATGCACATCTCTGACCAGATAACCGATGCGGCGTTTCATGGCCTGCATGGCCTGACCAACCATATCTTTTTCATGCAGGTTGTCAAATTCCACTTCCAGATTACCGGCCGCGATTTCCTCGGCGATCCGCGCCTTTTCCTTCATGCTGTTCACCATCGCCCGAAACGCATCCGCCAAAACACCAAGTTCGTCGCCGCTTTCATAGGTAACCACCTGATTCACATCTCCGCGACTGAGACCTTCGCCAATTTGCGCCAAAGCCTCAATGGGTTTGCTGAAATGTGACGCAATGTACATGACTAACAGGGCCAGTAAAACAATACCACCTATGGAAAGTCCCACAAAAATAGTTGTCGCGTAGGAAAGGGCATCATTACGGGCCTGAAGTGTGATACCTACCGTGGCCTGACCTATTTTTTCATCCCCGGACATGACGGGCTTGGTGGTAAATATTTCCTGATCGGATTCATGGTTTTCCAAATTTTGGCCGCTCAGGTCCGGATAGCCTTCCCGACGGTATGAGTACACGGTTGTTCCGTCGGCATCCCTAATTTCCAGAAATGAAACCTGGGGGTCTTCCTTAAAGTTTTTCAAAGCCGAGGCCACTGTTTCATTATCGGCAAATTCCAAACCCGTTTGCACGGCGCCGGCGGCGATATTGCTTACAATTTCGATGGATCGTTGCAGATTCTGATCCAGGGCATTTTTTGTGATAGAATTGATAATGGCCAGACCAATACCTATCATCACCGCCACAACAGGCACAAAGACCACAAGCATTTTACTTTTCAGCTTCATTTCCCCGAATTTCATTGATTGCCCCTCTTCCGGTTTTTTCTTATCAAATAAATTTATTTAATAACCTGGGTCACACCGACCGCCATATTAAATTCTTCCGTGAATTTCGGCGCGTATTCGGCATAATTTTGAACATTGACCAGCAAGTCTTTCATCTTAAATTTTTCATCAACAATAATGCCCAAAAATGCGCCAGACTCGCTGTAAGATGCCATGGGGGTTACTACAGGTATGTTGCGTTCCTTGCACTTTTTAAGGATGAACAATTTGCTGCTTTTTTGCGATGTAACGCTGTTCTCATACACCACAAGCACATTATCATCGCCCACCTGCTTAAATCCTTCACCCAGGGAACGGGCGTTTTCCACCAAAAAGATTTTCACTTTCATGCCAAATGTCGCGGCGGCACGTTCCAACTTGGGCTTTTCCTTATCCAATACATCCGGGGACATAAAAATGGTGACGTTTTTTTTCTCAGGTAAAATTTTATTAATCATATATAAAAATTGAGCCGCCGTGGCATTTTTAGCACTAAGAGAACCGACTAAAACAAACAGACATAGGCTCATCCACAATGTTAACTTTCGCATCTTAAATCCTCCATGATTTAATATTTTTACCAATAGCGATTTTCGTAAAAATTCAAATCTTGTTAATGAAATTATCAATGTTGCCCGTTTTTAACCACCCTTCAGGGCATGTTTGAAGATTCTTAAAATTCCCCAAAATCATGATCATCCAAATCTATAATTATTTCCTCATCATTATTCTTTTTGGCAGAAGACGTTTCATTATCCTTAAATGCTTCTAAGGGCTCGGAAGATTGGCCAACATCTTCCGCTATCGGAACCGGAGCCATTTCCACTTTTTGAACCCCTTTTAAATACCTCTCATCCAGACGAAAACGGGAAATTTGTTCGTATAATCTTTTTGTCATCCCTGTCAGTTCATTGGCGGTTGCCGCGCCTTCCTCGGCGCTGGCCGTATTTTCCTGAGTTACATTGTCGATTTCCGTTATGCTTTCTTGTATTTCACTAATGCTGTCCGCCTGCTCCGTGGAGGATAACGTGATTTCCTTAACCAGATCGGCCACTTTGGTGATCTGTTTATTGATCTCCTCCAGAGCCCCGGCTGTGTCATTTGCTATTTTGGTGCCGTTACGCACCTTTTGCACCGTATCTTCTATCAGCTCGGTAGTTTCATTAGCAGCCTTGGCGCTGCGTTGGGCCAGGTTGCGCACCTCTTCCGCCACAACGGCAAATCCCTTGCCATGAACACCGGCCCGGGCCGCTTCCACAGCGGCATTAAGGGCCAACAGGTTGGTTTGAAAGGCGATCTCTTCAATGGCGTTGATTATTTTGGATATTTTTTCCGATGAGTTGCTGATTTCCGTCATGGCGGCCAGCATCTCATGCATGCGTTTATTCCCTTCATTTGTGTAGTTATGCGACTGTGTAACCAAATCATTGGCAATATTTGCGTTTTTGGAATTATGCTGTGTTTTTTCATTTAAATCGCCTATCGAGGCTTTGATTTGCTGTAACGATGCCGCCTGACGGGTGGCACCCTGAGCAAGAGAATGATTATTCTCGGCGATTTGATTGATATTGCTGTTCAAAAGAGTGATCATCCCGTGCACCTCACCCAACAGGATATTAAACCCTTTGATTGCCTCATTAAGCGTGTTGTGCAATTCAGCATGTTCCCCCTTGAACGCAGCGTCTGAGTAAACCGTCAGATTGCCGTTGGCCAGCTCTTTGATAACCTTTACCGCCTGACCCAGAGGCGCGTGCATGGCCTGGAAGATATGGTTTAAGCTTTCAACAATTTGTTTATAAGCGCCTTTCAAATCCGAAGGGGGCAGGCCCGTTTCAAACCGTCCTTCACGCGCCGATTGCAGTAAGTGATGACTTTCATCAAATAATATTTGAAGATTAGTACGGATTTTATTGGCGGATGTTGAGATAACACTTAATTCACCTTTAAAGGCAGGCATTTCCTGGTCTGTTTTACCTATTGCATAGTCTTCCAGAAATTTACTGCTTATCCGAATGGGGTCATGAATGGCTTCCAACGCATCATTCATGGTACTTTGTAGCGCCTGCAATTTCTTATGTTGGGTTGGGTTAGAAATGCGCGCGCTCAGATTACCGGCTTTCAGCTGATTCACAACATCCTGGATGTTGTTGAGGACAAATTCCACTTCGTCCATATAAACTTTATCCTGATTTAACTTTTCGTTAATGGACGTCAGCATTTGATTCATGGCACGACTCACCTGGCCCAGTTCATCATCATTACTGTAAGATATGGAGACATCCAAATGGCCGTTTGCAATCTCCCGGGCGCTTTGTGCAATGGCGCTTAAGGGATTGAATACAAACACGTTGAGCATGGCATAACCAATAATAACCAGCCCGATGACTCCAAAACCCACCGACATTATAACGGGAGCGATACCATCCGTCATAAGAAAGGCAACACCCATGGTTATTACGACAAACAGACCGAAGCCCATGCAAAATAGCTGAAATTTATTTTTAATAGACATAATATTAACCTATCCCAAGGCGGTTAGTTGTTCCAATTCTTCCTCAAAAAGCAATTTTTGAGTGTCAAGCAGAATTTGTACCTCATCTTCCACTTTACCAAGACCGTAAATAAACCGGTTTCCGTTTATTTTTTTATTGACTTTTGGCGGCGGCTCAATGCTTTCCACGGGGATATTCAGCACTTCGGCCACCGTATCCACCACCAGGCCCACGCTGGTTTCGTTGATATTAACAACGATGATACAGGTGCGTTCGTCATAGTCTCGGGCTTCCATATCAAAGCGCAGACGCACATCCACCACCGGTATAACACGACCGCGTAAGTTGATGACACCTTTTACAAAAGGGGGTAAATCCGGCAACGCCGTGATATTTTGAATACCGATGATTTCGGTTACATGTTTGATTTCAACCCCGTATTGTTGATCGCCGATCATAAAAGTCAAAAATTGACCTTCCTGCATATCGACTTCCTGTTCATAGACTTCGGTTTCCATGAGGACTCCTTTTTTAATTATATTCGAATGCAACCTTTGGTTTTTCCTCCACAGCCCCGGCTTGTGTTTTAAATTGGGCCAATAATTTTTTCAGTTCGGCTGCCTGGGAGGCCAGTTCCTCCGAGGCAGCAGCGCTTTCTTCGGAAACGGCCGTATTCCCTTGCGTGGCTTTATCGATTTGTGACAATCCGGAATTGGTTTGTTTGATCCCTTCATTTTGTTCGCGAGATGCAACCGATATTTCCTGCACCAGCGTATTGATCTTATCAATATCCTGCATGATGGCCGTAAATGAGGTATCCACCTCATCGGTGAAGGTCAATCCGTTTTGCACTTTGGCAATGGTGCCCTGAATCAGTTCGGTAGTTTCTCCGGCTGCCTTTGCGCTGCGTTGGGCCAGGTTGCGCACTTCTTCCGCCACAACGGCAAAACCCTTGCCATGCATGCCGGCCCGCGCGGCTTCCACCGCGGCGTTCAGGGCCAGTAAGTTGGTCTGAAAAGCGATTTCATCGATAACTTTTATAATTTTACCGATTTGATCGGATGCATCCTTAAGGTCATTCATGGCATTCTTCATGTTTCCAACCGTCTCCACGGCTTTTTGACCTTTATCATGAGTGCTGTCCACTAACTGGCAGGCCGCGTCGGCATTTTGGGCATTTTGGGAAGTTTGCGAACCGATTTGGGTAAGCGAGGCGGTTATTTCCTGCAAGGCACTGGCCTGTTGTGTGGTGCTCTGAGACAGGGACTGCGCGCCATCGGAAATTTGTGACGCCCCGGATGCAACCTGCTCCACCGCATTTTGGATGGATTTTATCAATCGGCTTTGACGTTCCAGGGTGGTATTGATATGTTCTTTTAATCGGCTATGATCGCCCTGATAATCGCCGCGCATGCTTACGGTTAAGTCGCCGGAAGCCATATTTTGCAACACAGCAACCGCCTCATCCACCGGTGCGTTGAGCGCATCCAGCATTTTATTTAGATCGCTTAAAACCTCATGCAATTCTTCCGATTTTCTACTGACATCCACACGCGACCCCAATTGTCCGGACGTCGCATCTTCCACCAGAGCCATAACCGTCGATTTTAATTCCGTGAATAATTCTTCCTGACGGATTCGCGCTTGTTCAATTTTTTCCTGACGGGCTTTATTGAAGGCATCGATGGTCAAAGCGACATCCACCTGAATAAGTCGGTTAAAGGATTCCGAAAAATCATGAATCTCTTCATCGGTGGCGCTAATCGTTTTTAACAGACTTATAAAAAAATCCCGGATCACTTCATACATCGCCAGATAATATGAGCCCGCCAGATCGATGCGCTCATGTACAATGCCCACCGTGCGGCGGTTTTGAACATAGGCATCATCTATAACGCCATTAAACATATCCTTAATATACTTTGTTAACATGGGTCTTTGCCGCTCAACGGTAGTATGCCGGTTCAACACCTGTAATGTGGGGGCAAAGGACTTGACATGATCATAAAACACATCCACCAGGTCGTCGATGCTTTCCAGAGCAATATCCTGCCAGGTGGCCACAATACCCAGGTCCTTTTCGGTTATTCCAAGGAATCGTATTTCTTCGCGTAATTGCGGATCGCTTATGGAAATTTTGCCGGTTTTATACTGTCGTTTCCGCCTCACAACTTTAATTGGTTCATCAGTGGAGTACGAACCTGAAGGGGAATTCACGTTATTCGTGAACCAGGATTTAAACATAATACAACTCCTACGTTGTTTCCACGAGTTTAATTAAATTACTTAGGTCCAAAATGAGACATATTTCACCGTTGCCTAATACCGCGCATCCCGATACGCCTTTAATATCACCGAGATAGCCGGGCAGGGGCTTGATCACCAATTGTTGTTGTCCCAAAATCTCATCCACTAAAAATCCCATGCCGCTGGAACCTTTTTCCGTTACCACAACAATACCTTCGGACATGGGTTTGGGGGCAAAGCTTAATTCATGCAATTCATGCAAGCGCAAAACCGGTATCAGGTTTTCACGGATTTTAATTATCTCCTGTCCGTCAATTAAGTCCACCACATGATTGGCCCCCACTTGCAAGGATTCCTTAATATCCAGGGTAGGTATGGCATAAATCGTATTTTCAACCCGCATTAACATACCGTCAACAATGGCGGTGGTCAGCGGAATGCGCAGATTGATAGTGGTGCCCTTTCCTTCCTCGCTAATCACTTCAACGCGTCCGCGTATTTTTTCCACATTACGCACCACCACATCCATCCCGACACCCCGTCCCGAGATATCGGATATTTTATCCGCGGTTGAAAAGCCGGGTTGAAAAATCAAATTCCAGACTTTCTCATCCGGCATATCGGTATCGTTTTCACCGATTAAGCCCTTTTCCATGGCTTTTTTAAGAATCTTTTCCCGATTGAGACCGTTGCCGTCATCTTCTATAACAATCCATATTTCCCCGCCGATCTGTTTGGCGGATAAACCGATGCGTCCGGTTTCCGGCTTGCCCCTGGCAACGCGTTTGTCGGGTGTTTCGATGCCATGATCCGCCGCGTTGCGTAAAATATGCACCAAGGGATCGGATATATGCTCCAAAACGGATCGATCCACTTCCGTCTCGCCACCGTTAATAACCAATTCGATTTTTTTGTTGTTTTTATTGGAGAGGTCGCGAATGAGTCGTTTCATTTTACTAAACAGGCCATTGAGGGGAATCATGCGCATGGCGGTGGCCAGTTCCTGCAATTCACGGACATTCTTTTGCAAATAGCTGATGGATTTTTCAAAGCTTTCCAATTCAAGGTCGCGTAATTCCGGATTGTGCGACACCATGGATTCCGAAATAACAATTTCACCCACCAGGTCCATGAGTTTATTCAGCTTATCCACATCCACGCGAATCACATCGTTGACGCTGGAACGGGGTTTTTTATTATCTTTCGGCGCCGCGGTCTTTTCCGGTGTACTTTGCTCCCCGGCATCTTCTTTTTTCGCGTTTTCCGGTTTAACTTCGGGTGTGTCCGTTTTTTCAGGGACTTCCTTCTGCTCAACGGATGGTACATCCCAGTCAGAGGCTTCCCCGCTGGCTTCTTCCGGGCAATCCAATTGAAACACTTCCGTCATCAAATCCAACAAGCCGATTTTACCGCTGATAACCGGCGGTTTGCCCTGGTCCAGATTATCCACGGCCGTGCGTATAAAATCCAGCACCTGTAACACCATGGAAATTTGGTTGGACTCGGCTTTTGCTTCTTCATTGCGCACCCGGTCCAGAAAGGTTTCGGCCCGGTGGCATACCTGGTTGATATCCTTAAAATTGAAAAAACCGGCATTGCCCTTCAGGCTGTGCATATTGCGAAACACACTTTCCACCAGTTCAAGATTATCCGTGTTCTTTTCCAGATTGAGCAGGTCCTGCTCCATTTCATCCAACAGTTCCTGCGCATCCACAACAAATTGTTTTTCCATTTCCGGAGTGATCAGCGCGTCAAAATCCGGTTCCTTTTTGCTTTCCTGTTGTTTTTTTGAAGATGCTTTTTTCTTTTTCCCTGATTTTGGGGAAGGGCCGGATTCTGCTTTTGTTTCTCCGGGGTTTTCCGTATCGGCAATCATCTTTTTTATACGTTCTTTCAAATTTTCCACATCACCTGGAAAGCCTTCTTCAGAGAAATTATCATGCAGATGATTCATCATCATCATCAGGGTATCGCTGACTTCCAAAAAAATATCGATATGTTTTTTGAGCAATTCGGTTTTCCCCTTGCGGATATTATCCAACAAGGTTTCGGCTTCATGTGTCAGGGTGTTTAACCGGGTAAGTCCGATGAATCCGGCGCTGCCTTTAATGGAATGAAAAGTTCTAAAAATCGTATTGATATCATTATCATCGATGGTTTCGGCGCCGGCTAATTTTTCTTCCAGGCTTAATAATATAAGTTCTGTTTTTTCAAGGGCTTCATTGCTTTCGTTGATAAAATCGACAATAATTTCCTTGTCATCATCGAGTATGGCGCTCATGTGATTCTCCATATCTTAAATACCGTGATAGGTATATTAACGACGGACATGAAGAAAGACTATATATATTGGGATTCAGTTGGTTAAAAAACGGTCAATCCTTCAGGGGGGATACATTAAGAATTCCGCTGACCGGATCAAGAGTAATCGAGACATGTTCCAAACTTTCATGAACACGAAGCGTATGGTGGGGAGCGTAAATAACACAACCCGGTTCAATCCGGCCCGTAACAATAATTTCCGGCTGTTTGTTGGTACGTGTTTGCTGTTCGTAAAAACTGAGTTGACGTTGTTCTTCCTGATATACCGACAAATTCGAACGACATTTTTCGATCTCGTCATTCAGTGCTTTTAATTCTTCTTCCATTGTTACGAAAAAGCGGCCTAACATCACATCCGAAGAGATACTGGCCCGGGACATTTTATTCAGTTTTGCCAGATGTTGTAAAGCTTTCTTTTTGGTAAATTCCAGCTCAAGTTGTTTTTCATCCAGTCTTATAAATGAATCGAACAACTTTTTCTCATGTTGGCGATGATAGTTTTTGATGTTTTTAAGATTGGGGTCCACCACATAATCGGGCCCCAGATATATGTGGGAGCGGTTCTCAATGGTTCGCGTGTATAATTTACAACCTACCCGGATTTCCGACGCACTTATGACCGGAGCAACGATACTGTTTATGGCCTGAACCGTCGCGTGATCGATCTTTTTCCGGACGAAGATGAACATACCTGCCCACACCGGATAATCCTTTATAACACCGGCCAGTATAGACTGACCGGCATAGATCGTGGAATGATCAATCATCTGTTGATTATCAAATCCAAATGAACAGGTGATATTTCCGGCTACATGTACATGTGACGAACGTATCATTCCGTTCACAATCAGGTTGGAAGGCAGGGTTACCCTGGAACCGCTGCGTATATCCTGTTCCACAATCAGTGTATTATCAAATTCCACGGCGCCATGCATCTTTCCAATATTTTTAACCCGACGCTCCGGATAAACGCTTACGGTTCCGTAAATGGTACGATGCGCATACCCATCCATAACCGCATGCACGGCGGTACCCTGATCGTTTACGTATGTGTTTTCACCGGCATAAATGGAAATGTCCCTGTCGGCCAGATCGCTGATAAATTCCTGCTCGCCATTGGGATATCGCAAATAGCGAAAAGGCCGCTGGGTCAGACTCATAAGCCGTTCATCGGCTTTTACGGGATAGGAAAAATCCACATTATCAAAACTGCCGTGCTTAAGCCAGGAAGAGAAATTCGATTCATTCAGGGCATCTTCAAAATGGAACCAGGCTTTACCCGGGTCTTCTTCCAATGTGGCTTTGGCCAATGGAATCTGACCTTTATGGCCGGACTCCAACAGCGCCAGATTGCTTTCAATCAATCCATACCGGATTCCGCTTTTATAAATACTGCCGCGCATCTCGCTTTTCTTGGCGCTTCCATAGCGTATCTCACCGAGTACCAGCCGACCGTCCCATAATTCCGTCAGTTCCAATAAGCCGTTGGATAATAATAATCTTTTCTTTTTCACTTTCCGCCTCTATTCCAGAATCGCGCCAAATTTTTCCACCCAGGATACCATGCTTTTGTAATAATCGATCATTTCATTTAATCTGTATTCATTGGTGAACTGTTCGTACTCTATCATATTCAGGTCCAGTTGTTCGTCCAATACTTTAAAGGCTTTTTCAAGAGTAAAGGGTTTTGTCAATAATCCGTCATGCTCAAGAACCAGGGCTTCCTTAACCAACTTTGAAT
>RFFS01000051.1 GCA_003696775.1 Calditrichota bacterium | reverse complement strand
TGACGCACATTGCCCGGCCAATCCATGGACATTAAAAAGTCCAGCGCTTCCGGTGATATACTCACCCGTCCCCTGGCATCCATCTTTTCGAGATAATATGCGACGATCAGCGGTATATCTTCTTTACGCTTTCTTAACGGGGGCACACTGATCACAAACTGCTCCAGGCGATAATAGAGCGGGTCCAGAAAGGCCAGTTTCTCGCGTGTATCCTTATTGCGCAGGTCTTCGCTGGTTGCGCAGATGATGCGTACCCGTGCTTTTATCGGGCTTTGGCCGCCCAACCGCTCAAATTCGCGCGATTGCAAAACGCGTAATAATTTTGTCTGAGTGTTTTGCGGCACATGACAGATTTCATCCAAAAAAAGCGTGCCCCCTTCAGCCCGTTCAAAATATCCCTGCCGGGTCGCGATGGCGCCTGTAAAGGCCCCTTTTTCATGACCAAACAATTCGGAATCAATCAAACTATCCGGGCGGTCGGACAAACTGATCGGAACAAACGGCCCCTCTTTCCGATCACTCATTTTGTGAATAGCCTGGGCAATCATATCCTTTCCGGTACCCGATTCGCCCAACACCAGGACATCCGTTTCAAAACGGGCCACTTTTCTTATCTTATCAAACACCTGACGCATTACGGCGCTGCCGCCCACCATGCCACAGAAATAATTTTCGCGGATTTTCTTTTCGGTAATCGGTTTATTGCGATTGGCGCGTATAACATTGTTAATGGCGGAAAGAGCCATATTTAACACCACATGGAAAAAATGTAAGCGCTCCATGGGAAAACGCCCATCGGAATTGAACAACAACAAACTGTGAAAATAAGGCGTGTTTAAGGCTTCCGCGCGGTTAACCACCACCTGATAGCTAAAGCGGGAAGGTTTAAACAAGGCATGCAAAACAACGGTTTTCCCCAGACTTGCTATTTGCGCGGGCGTCACCGATACATCCAGCCCCGATAGCGCCGCCACCAATCGCTTTTCAAATGCCAGAAGAATGGTCTGAATACGGTTTGATTCAAACAATTGCTGTAAAAAATCCGCAAATCCTCCCATCGCCGTGGAAGCAAAGACTTTGGCAACGGTTTGATCTAACAGCTTACCATCCACAAGGTAGCCGCCATCCGCGATGAACTTTTTCCCCGTGTTACGCAAATCGTTTTCCAGCCACGGAAAAAATTCCATGCCCAGCCGCGCCTCATGCAAAGCGGGAAGTTGCAGGGTTAAGGTTTCATATTTTTCATTGTAACGCACCGTTGTTTTTTCCGGAGACAATCCGGCGTCCATAATGGTTTCGATGCAAAATTTATCGCCAAAGATGGATAAAACAGGCCGTGCATCGGCTTTATTTTGCAAACTGACAATATGGGAAGCCACCAGAAACAAGACAATTTCCCTGAGACGGGCAGCGGTTTCATCTGGAGGAATCAGATATTTATTGAATAACGTCGGGATATGCTCCATCCGTTTTACGCCACCCGCATGTTGTTTGCTGTAACAGTGAACCGTCAAAAACCGCAACGCTTCTTCATCGGAAAAACAGGGATATAGGTTTTCAAGCAGGCCGGCTAATAATTGGGGCGGTGATTTATGTGGCGTGTACGAACTGGTCAATTTCGAAATGGCGTGTAACAACCCGAGTTGGTCTGTTTGTTCTGTATGAATCATAACTCCCCCGACAATTTTTTTTAATTCACGGAATCGCATATTGAGACCGCTCTAAATCAAAACCACGACAACCTCCGAAACAAGCTGCCGTCCCTGTATTATAGCATGACCGATAAAACCAGCACCATGGGTAACCATATAAAAAATTCGGCGCTACGCCATACATAACCGGCATAATTTTTCTTGTGAGCCAGATAGAAACTTACCCCCAATAAAGGCAGTGACAACGGCAAAAAAAGTTTCAACGGCATCATATCGTCAAACAGATAGAAAAATAAAAACGGAAA
The DNA here is from genome assembly GCA_003696775.1 of Calditrichota bacterium. Classification (GTDB taxonomy): domain Bacteria; phylum Calditrichota; class Calditrichia; order Calditrichales; family J004; genus J004. The sequence goes on along the minus strand of RFFS01000051.1, from coordinate 6,707 downwards.
GAAGGTCGTTACGGCCATATCCACGACTAATAATAACCGCAGGGCGCGGTCTCTTCCCAAAAGAACCGGTACCGTGCGCAGGTTTTCTCTTTTATCGCTTTGGATATCCTTGATATCCAGGAATACCTGCATGAAAAAGGCCTTCAAAAAAATAAATGTGGCAAGTCCGTGGATTTTGACAAACAACCGGTCGGGGAGCGCCCAATCCTGGTACACCATGGGAAAATAAACCAGCACGGCAAAAAAGCCCGCTACATAAACATCTTTAAACAGGAAGATTTTTTTAGTGTACGATTTAAACCGGGTAGTATATAATAGGCCCAATGCAAGCAGGCTTAGGCTAAAAAGCATCGCGCGATAATTACTATAATAAATCACCCAGAGAATAACAGCGCAAACAACCGCCCACATGACAACCGGCATTATTTGGACATATTGATTAAAATGTTTGCTCCTCTCCGGATTGGTAAGCGTATCTTTTTCCAGTTCCACATAACGGTTATACAGGTATAAGGGGTAAAAAATAAAATAAACCGCCCAAAAAACATCCGGGGAAACGGGACGCCCCATGACAAGGCCCGATAGGCTGGCAATGGCCGCCGCTCCCAGGGATTGCAGATGCCCGCCATAAATAAATTCCCTGAATGAAAATTTTAATACGGTTAGCCAAAGACCTCTGTCGTGCTCGACTCCGTAACCCTTTTTATGGCCGGCCTGAACTCTGTATGCTGGCTTCATTTGTGTCTTTCTTCTATATGTTACAAAGATTGAGTTAAATGTTGCTTTTCGTGATAACCTTACGTATCCACAGAATCATCAAGAATAATGCCAAACTAGCCAAGTTATTATTTTTTATAGGTTTACAACTCTTGGTTGAATAAACACTTTTCCCCAAATGTCAATCGGGCTTTACAGTCAGACGGATAAATTTTATTTACAAAGGGAATAAATACGTGGTAAATATAAAAATATCAATAAGTTACGAAGAATGTAAAATTTACTTTACACCACACCAACGGGTGGGTCGGCAACATCTATTTCGAAGATTTTAAACCGGCCAGAAAGTTTTGCAGGGTTTGCCGGGAAACGCCGATTTCTTCTGCGGTTTTACTCACATTGCCGTTATTACGCAGCAGCGCTTCACTGTAATATTTTTCACGGAATTCCTGTAAATGGCGTTCACGCGCCTCCTTATATGACTCCGAAAATCCATCGGAAGCATTTAATGAAAGATGTTGCGGATGGATCATCGAACCGGGCGCCATGTGGGCGGCGCGTTCGATCACATTGCGTAATTCCCGCAAATTCCCTTTCCAGGCATAGGACAACACAATGTTTTCACTCGATTTGCTCAATTGTTTATTCCCGGCGTTCAGTTCCTTAAGGTAAAATCGAATAAGCGGTAAAATATCTTCCCGACGCTCCCGCAGCGGAGGCGTTTGCAGGGTAAACACGGCCAGGCGGTAATAAAGGTCTTCGCGAAAACGCCCCTGATCCACCAGTTGTCTTAAATCCGTTTTTAATGCCACTATAAAACGCACATCCGCGGTAAGGGATGTGGTGCTGCCCACACGTTCAAATGTTTTTTCCTGAATCACACGCAATAAAGCACCTTGTCCCCTTGGTGAAAGGTCTTCCAGTTCATCAAGGAAAAGCGTGCCGCCATGAGCCTCTTCCAGAAATCCTTTATGTTGTTTTATCGCTCCGGTAAAACTCCCTTTTTCATGTCCAAAAAAGGCGCTTTCAAACAGTCCGTCCTGAATGGCCGCGCAATTTACGGCAACAAAAGGCTTGTCAGATCGATTACTGTTTTCATGTATGAAACGGGCGACCACTTCTTTCCCGGTACCGGTTTCGCCATATATCACCACATTGGATACAGACCGGGATGCGGTGGCCGCCAACTTGAATAACTTCCGGGTTTTGTCCGAAACCGCCACAAAGGGTGTTTGCGCCGCCGGTAACCGCTTGTGACTTTCCAATAAACAGGTGATTTTTTCCTGTAAAATATCCACATTATCGGATTTAATAAAAAAATCATCCGCGCCACGATTCAAAGCTTCCATGTATATGCTGTGTGAATCCAGATTAGTGACCATAATACAGATGATTTCCGGAAAGGTTTGTTTTATCTCGCGCAGCGTGTCAAGCCCTTCATTATCACCCTTCAGACGGATATCCAGTAAAACGACATCAGGCTTGTACTTTTTTACAAGCGCCATGCCCCGCCCGGAATCGGAAGCGGTGTACACCTTGTACAGACTCTTAAAATAGTCGGTGTATTGCTCTAAAAAGAATGAATCGTCATCTATCATGACCAGGGTTTTCATGATGCCCCTTTCTTAATGTTACTTCAAAAACCGTTCCCTCTTCCGGATGTGCGTTTGCCAGCCGGATGTGCCCACCCCACTTTTTCAGAACAGCCGCACAATGCGCCAGCCCCAGACCGGAAGAACCCTTTCCTGAAAAGCCTTCGATAAAGATGTTTTCACGCAGGGCTTCGGGTATTCCTTTCCCAAAATCCTGAACGTGTAGCGTGTAATAATTACCGATCCCCTCGTCCATGGTCAGCACAATTTCCCCCGAGCCGGCATCCAGGGCGTTTTGCAACAGATTTTCCATGACCATAAAAAAATCCGTTTCCCCTATCACCACATAAATTTTATAACGGGACGTGTTGTTTAATACCCGGATGGCCGTAAATTCCGGAAAAGCGGACAAGGCTTTATTTAAAGCCTGATTTAATTCAATGTTATAGTTTAAGTCGAACAGGTGCCGGATATGCTGCACATTTTGTTTCATATCCGCCAGAGCCTGTTTTAATGCAGCCCGCCCCCGTGGGTGGTTTACATCCGTTTTCCCAATCCGGGCCGCTATTTTTTGCAGGCTATGAACCGATTTTTCATTAGGGAACAAATTTACGGCCATCCGTCCGATTTCTTCCAAACGTTTTAAGGTGGAGCGCTCAAACAATGCCCACTCTTCACGTAACTTGCGTACATCATCCGACCGGTTATTCAGAAGAAACATTAAATGATCGATATTATTCATACCGCCCCGGCTGTGACCAAATCGGGACAGAAGTTCGGAAAGATGATCGTTCACACCCTCCAGATAAATTTTTTGAACATAAATATTAAATATAAAAAACAGACTAATACCCAAACCCAGTGTGCTGAAAAAATGGATATAAAATAACTTTGCAGGATAGTACGCGGGCCATATCCTATTGATCAATATAAAAAACAGACTCATCGCCAGGGCGAATACGACTTTATGAACAAACTGCCATAAACCGTAACGCGAGCTGAAAAAGAACACAACACCGATTATGAATACCAACAGAAGATAATTGAGCGTACCCCCTTTTAAACGCGGATGCAAAAAGGCTCTTTGAATTTCTGTATTCAGTTTTTGCAGGTATTGATAAACAAGGGGATAATCATACACCACTGCCAGGCGTTGCCCGGTCTTAATGGAATCCAGGGAAATTTGGGCGCCATTGGGCAGGTGAATAACCGCCTTATAGAGACTATTTGCATGCACGCTAAAAAAGGCCCGGGGCCAGATATTGGCATTATACCCGTTGTGATTTCGTATTTCCTGATGCCCCGCCAGCGTGGGGATAGTGTCATCGGTGTGATACAGATAAACATGCGCCCCCAGGACGGGCCGGTTCAGCGCATCCGTCACATTGATCTGAATGGCGGAATGTGTGTTTACACTGTTGGTCAAAATCTGACAATTACCGAAATAATTGTTTACCAGAATCAAATCCAGGTCGCGGTCATCGTCTATGTCTTCCAATACCGCCGAAACCGTATAGCTTACCTTATTGTCGGGAAGGGTTAAGGAATCCGGTTCAAAAGTTAGGCCCTCGTTATTCCATAGTATATAATTTCTGCCCAGATTGGCCACCACCACATCATCCCAGCCATCCTGATCTATATCACCCCAGGCCGCGCTGTAGGCCAGCCATCTTTTATTGAATCCCGTCGTCGCGCTGACATCCACAAAATGCCGGCCATCGATATTTTTAAACAGTTTGGTGGGGTTATTGCGGTTGACCATAACAAAATCCGTAAAACCGTCATGATCATAATCATTAAAGGAGAGGGATTGTGTAAAATAGTGCGCGGAATGTATTGATTCGGGTAACGAGGCGCTTCGGTCGGCAAACCGGATGGTATCCCGCGTGGATATATTTTCAAAATAACGCAAAGGATGAAAGATACTGTAAACGAACAGATCGGGCCGCCCGTCGTTATTCATATCGGCCAGAGCCGTACTCACACCATCTTTTAGATTTTCCAGACCCGGAATGGAATCCAATTGTGTAAAACGGAAAAATCCCTCGTTTTTTTGAATGTATAACCGCCCCAGTTCATCGCCCGCGATCAGGTCCAGCCAACCGTCATTGTTCAGGTCGGCTGTATGGATTTCGTTGATGCGTCCGGATAATTTAAAACCGGCCAGATCGGTTATCTCTTCAAAATAATCGTCCCCCCTGTTTTCAAACAGCTTACATTTTCCACGCAGGGACGCTAACAGGGCGTCCGCATCTCCGTCATTATCCAGATCGGCAAAGGTAACGCCGGAATCCCAAAAATCGTTCATATTGGCGGGAGAACCGATTAAATGACGTTGATTACTGATATCTTTAAGTTCGATCTTATCAAATTTATAGAAGTAGTTTTTGTGATTAAAGCTGGCCATATACATTTCATAATGTCCCTGACGATTACGATACATACTGATGGAATTATGCTGCCTGCCCTGTACCTGTAATCCTTCAAACAACTTATGCCTTGCAGTAAGAGAAACGCCTATCTTACGGGGGCCGTAATAATATATCTCTCCATACCGTTCAAAAAAAAATTCATTTTCGTTAATGGGATATACCCGGCTGTGAGGTATGCCGGGATTGCAATATGTTTCATTATCCCGCTCAAATTTGAACAGAGAATCATGACGGACATAATAAACAGCCTTGTCGGAATAGGTAAATTTCAAATTGCCGGGGGCCCCGTTTTTAAAGGGAACAAAACGCTTATATCTTAACATACCCATCCTTTTCTCGGGTAAATAATAGACCAGGGCACTGTCCGTATTAAAAACTTTTAAAATTTTCAGGCTCTTCGGAATCTTCATTATCTTACGCCATTTTCCCTCTTTGTAATGATAAAGATTCTTTTCAATTCTTTCTTTAAGCAAAACGGCATAGCATTCCGTTGGACTCACGGCTTTTAGATAACCAAGGCTCGAAAAAGCGGGTGTTTCAATTTTATGTAACTGGTTACCGTCAAAGAAGGCGAAACTGCCCCACAATCCGCCTGTAAAAAAAGAATGGGCGTTTAGAAAGGCCATGCGATTGATCTGAGAAGAAAGGGGCACATCAATCTTACGCCAATCTTGGCCGTTATAATGCCAGATATCAGATTTATAATAATCACTTCTTTTTTCGGTGATCGTCCAAATATTTTTGGCGCTTCGCACGAAAAATTGGTTTATTTTATGCTTTACAGGTAATTGATCATTGAATAGTTGCCAGTTTTTCCCTTTCCATTCATATAGTTTTCGATCATCCGCATAAGCAAAAAAATGGTTTTCCGACACTTTGACAAGTTTTCCAAAGCTATGCCCGTATAATTCCGGGAAACGACGTAATTCGGCCCCTTGTATCTTTCCCCCAAACAGGAGGATGCCGATGCCTACAATATATATGTACGATAAGACCCTAAGCATCATAGGATATGTTCTATTAAATGGTTACACGATAAAGAGAATATATTGGAACCGTTGATAAAGATAATATAAAGGGACGGATCAAAAAGCAAAATTTAATACGTTCTAAAACAACATCACATTTTTGGTGATTGACAAGCCTGCCGGTGTTCCGCCCGAGACGCCTCTCATGGGTAATTGCGACCGGTGACACGCGTAATGTCCCAAACCGATGCATCGGTTTCATAAGGGAGGAATGCCTCGCTACTTTCGGTATGACTCTGGGATATTGAGGGGATACTTCCCTCGTTCAGCATGACATGTGGAGGGATTTGGGCGGCTGTCATCACGAGGAGCACGCCCAAGCGTGCGACGTGGTGATCCCCAGCGGAGTGACGCCGGGGATGCCTCGCTGCGCCCGGAATGAGATGGGGATGGAGGAATCCGATGAATCGGATTCAGTTCGTATTTGGGTTGTTGCCGTGCCCACGACTGAAGTCGTGGGTTAGCTCAAACGGGCTGTGATTCTCTGCCGAGCACAATGGCATTAACCCACGATTTTTATCGTGGGTAGCGTGTCACACAAGTAATACCCCAAACCGATGCATCGGATTCATAAGGAAAGGGATGCCTCACTGCGTTCGGAATGACAGGGGGTAATGTCAAAACTCTTTGCGTCTTGGCGCCTTTGTGGTGAATAAATAAAAAAAACCGCAAAGACACTAAGGCACTAAGGTTGTAAGGCAACAACTTTGAAATAGCCTGGAAGTAATCCGATGAATCGGATTCACTTCGTATTTGGGTTGTTCCCGTGCCCACGACTGAAGTCGTGGGTTAGCTCTACTTAATCATTCAACCCATCACGGGCCCTATGGTATTAACCCACGATTTTAATCGTGGGTAGCGTGTCACACAAGTAATACTCCAAACCGATGCATCGGATTCATAAGGAAAGGGATGTCTCACTGCGTTCGGAATGACTA
>RFFS01000050.1 GCA_003696775.1 Calditrichota bacterium | reverse complement strand
TGCGCCCCTACGAAGACCCGGCTTACGGCACGCTGGAACGGTATGAGTTTATGATAAAACTGGCCACGGTGGAAAAATTTTTAAGGGCGGCTGATGCGGTCTGACCCGGGAAACAAGGAGTTTTTATGCATGCGATTCGATTAAAAGCCACGGAGATGAGCCGCGCCCTGCGCCGTTCGCTTGAAGCCGGCATCTGGAAGGAAGCCGACCGTTCGATCATCTTTCATGACCTGGATTTTTTGGAAAAACGAGTCCGTCATATTCAAAACCTGTTCCCAGGGTCGTTTTTACATGCCGTGGCCGCCAAAGCCAACCCGTTGCCCCGTCTGCTGGAACGCTTACGCCGTTGGGATGTGGGCAGTGAAGCGGCCACCATGACCGAAGCACGGCTGGCGGAAATGAGCGGCTACCCGTCCCGGCACATCGTATTTGATTCGCCGGCCAAGACGTCGGATGATTTACGGTATGCCCTGCGCGCCGGCTGGCATCTGAACGCTGACAATCCGGGGGAGCTTGAACGCATCGATTCTCTGTTGAAAGAGATCGCATCGGAAAGTGTTATCGGCTTACGGGTAAATCCCCGTGTGGGGATGGGAACCATCGCCGCGACCAGCGTTGCCGGGGATTATTCCAAATTCGGTTTGCCGCTGGATGAATGCGCGGAGTCAATAAAACAGGCCTATGCGCGCTATCCGTGGCTAACCGCAATTCATGTACATGTAGGCTCTCAGGGCTGCAGCCTGAACCAGTTGGAAAAAGGGGTGCGCACAACGCTCGATTTTGCCCTGATGGTAAATGAAACCATACGACGGCCCAACGGCTTACCGCCGATAAGTCATTTTGATATGGGCGGCGGCATGCCCGCGGCTTATTTACCCAAAGAACCGTCTTTTACTATTGACGATTACGCCCAAAGACTGCGTGACTCGTGTCCGGAGCTGTTTGACGGCCGATTCCGGGTGATAACCGAGTTCGGCCGGTTTGTACATGCCAACGCCGGCTTTACGGCTTCTCGCGTGGAATATGTGAAAAGCTATGCCGGAACACGGACGGCGGTTATCCATGTGGGCGCCGATTTGTTGATGCGTCGTTGCTATATGCCCGATCAATGGTATCATCATATCTCTGTGTGCGACGCCGAAGGCCGTCTGAAGGAAACGGGTGCAATGGAACAACATACCATTGCCGGTCCGCTCTGTTTTAACGGCGATCTGATTGCCAAAGATATTTCATTGCCGCGCGTGGAAGAGGGGGATTATGTGCTGATTCACGATACCGGCGCCTATACCCTGAGCATGTGGTCGCGGCATACCAGCCGGTTGATTCCGGCGGTGTGGGGCTATTCGGAAAAAGGCGGTTTCGAACAGCTCAAAAAGGGCGAAACCGTGGAAGATGTCTATCGTTTTTGGCGTTAAATACCTGGGCGCGATTCGGCCGCGGCGGTTTCCGCCATGCGATGCGCCTCTTCCTTGCCCAGGTAACGGTCTATAATCCCGTGCCCGAGGTAAATCAACGGTGTAATCAGGATGGCAATGGCCACCTTGTAACTGTAATTGGTCAGGGCAAAACCCAGGTATTCCGCCAGGTTGATTTTTCCCGGCAGATAAAAAGCGATGCCCAGAATCACCACGCTGTCAAAAAACTGGGAAACGATGGTGGAGCCGGTGGCCCGCAGCCACAACATGCGCGATCCGGTTCGGCTGCGCAGGATGTGGAAAACCAGCACATCGACGATTTGGCTGACAATAAAGGCGGTGATCGATCCGATGATGATCCACAGGCTTTGCCCGAATACCATGCGGTAGGCCTCTTCCGTTACCGGTGAAATCCCTTCCGCCGCCGTGGGGATCATCGTAAGAAAGATCACCAGAAAAATATAAACGATCATCGCCGCCGCGATGTTGGTAATCTGACGGACGCCGCGCTTGCCGTAGTATTCGTTGATTAAATCCGTGGATAAAAACACAATGGGCCACGGGAAAACACCCACGCTTAAGATAAAGGGGCCGATCTGGGTTTTGAAAAAGCCCAGATCCAAAAACATAAACGGCGCTACCTCACCCAAAACAATCAATTTGCCACCTATGACTTCCGCCAATACGGCATTGGCCACAAAAAAAGCGGCTAAATATAAAAAAAGCCTTTCTTTCTTTGATTGCATGGGGAACTCTCCTTAATTTCATTCCGTGCCCGACTTTTGATAAAGCGCTAACATAGGATGAAACAGGAATTAAAACAACAAGGGAGGCTTTTGCATGTTGGAAATCGGAACACTCGCGCCGGATTTTACCCTGCCCGATCAGGATGGACAGACTCTTTCATTAAAAGAGCTGCGTGGCCAATGGGTGGTGTTGTATTTCTATCCCAAGGATATGACCCCCGGTTGCACCACCGAGGCCTGTACGTTTCAGGAAGAATTGCCCGCTTTCGAACAACTTGATGCGCGGATTATCGGGGTAAGCAAGGATTCCGTTAAACGCCACCGCACCTTTGCCGACAAACACAACCTGACCTTTACATTGCTGAGTGATGAAAAAGGAACAATGGTGGAGGCTTACGGCGCCTGGCAGGAAAAGCGCCTATACGGCAAAACCTATTGGGGTATCGTACGCATGACCTATATCATCGATCCGGATGGACGCATCGCCCATGTTTTTCCGAAAGTAAAACCGAAGGAACATCCGGCGGAGGTGGCGGCTGTGTTACGGGAATTACAAGTTAACTAAGATTGGGAAATAAAATCATTGGGGGAATCCGCGCTATATGTTAGGTGAAACCAAATATTCCGGTTTTCAGTATGGTATCCGGCGCACGTTTCACGTACCGTTGGAGAAGGCCTGGGATTATATGTTTTCCGATGAGGGGCTTGCTTTGTGGCTGGGGCATCCCGAATCACCGCTCGCCATTCGGAAACATTACAAAACCAGGGAAGGCACGGAGGGTATTGTGCGCATCTTCAAACCGCGCTCCCATGTGCGTTTGAGCTGGAAACCGACCCATTGGGACAATTTTTCCACCGTTCAACTGCGGTTTATCGGTGATGACCGGAAAACCACCATCAGCATACATCAGGAAAAATTAAGCGGTCCGGAACAACGGGTGGAGATGAAACGGCATTGGAGCGCCGTTATGGAAAAAATTAAGGATGTCATGAACCATTTGGCACATGGTTGAAACGTAACGGGAAGCGTGACATGGAAACGGAAAAAACATTTGATGTGGTCATCATCGGCGCCGGTATAGTCGGCCTGGCCACGGCCTATCAGTTGAGTAAGGAACGCCGTCTTAAATTGTTGGTTGTGGAAACGGAAAAAGAGATCGCCCGCCATCAAACGGGGCATAACAGCGGCGTGATACATTCCGGACTTTATTATAAACCCGGATCGCTGAAAGCCAAAAATTGTGTACGCGGCCGCGAATCCATGTATATCTTTTGCGAAAACAATGAAATTCCCCATGAACGATGCGGTAAACTGGTGGTGGCCACAAATGCGTCCGAATCGGCGCGTCTGAAAGCCCTGTTCCATCGCGGGCAAAAAAACGGTTTAATGGGCCTGAAGATGTTAAGCGCCGACGCCATGCGGGAATATGAGCCCCATGTGCGCGGCACGGCGGCGTTATATGTGCCGGAAACCGGGATCGTGGACTACAAGGATGTGGCCAAAGCGTATCTTTGGCATATGCGCAAACGCGGCGTGGAGGTGAAGCTGGGCGCGCGCTTTACAGGGCTCCAACACGGAAAAGATAATCGATACACCGTGGAAACAACCGATGGTGCCTGGCATACCCGTAATATCATTAATTGCGGCGGGCTTTATTCTGACCGAATCGCAAAATTGTGCGGTCTGCATCCCGGGGTACGGATAGTGCCTTTTAGGGGGGAATATTACGAATTAAAACCCGACAGACATCATCTGGTGCGTAATCTGATCTATCCGGTTCCCAATCCGCGCTTTCCCTTTTTGGGTGTTCACTTTACGCGGATGATAAAAGGGGGCGTGGAAGCGGGCCCCAATGCGGTGCTGGCGTTTAAACGCGAGGGATATAACAAAACGGATTTTGACTGGAGAGATACGCTGGATATTTTTGGTTACACCGGTTTTTGGGTGTTGGCGGCCAAATATGGCCTGTATGGTCTGGGTGAATTTTACCGTTCCTGGTCAAAGAAAGCCTTTGTCCGGGCCTTACGAAAACTTATCCCGGAAATCACTGAAGAAGATTTGAAAACGGGAGGCGCCGGCGTCCGCGCCCAGGCCTTGTCACCAACCGGTAAACTGATCGATGATTTTTACTTTGCGGAAGCGCCGGGTCAGATTCATGTGTTGAACGCGCCCTCGCCGGCGGCCACGGCATCGCTGAGCATCGGCCGCACCATCGCCGATAAAGCGCTGGCCCGGTTCGAATTCTAAACATGATCGGTTTGAGTGTGCGCTCCCCACGATTGAAATCACGGGTTAGCTCCATGGGCCGATGGTACTCCGAAAGGATTGCAAAACAAGGCGGGTGGCCGACAAGTAGCCCGGTGTATGGAGTTAACCCATGACTTTAGTCATGGGATATAGGTGCGCTAAACAAGCTGGGAATCCGGTTCATCGGATTCTATGTGCGAGTGGATGGGATATGTGCATGGCTGTCTTCCGGTCTGAAACCGATGAATCGGTTTCGCGTGTGGGTGCA
>RFFS01000049.1 GCA_003696775.1 Calditrichota bacterium | reverse complement strand
TTGGGCAAGGAAGTGGCCATGGAAAAAGAGCTGCGCTTTGCCATCCGTGAAGGCGGCCGTACGGTGGGCGCCGGCGTTGTTTCGGAAATCATTGAATAATATTCGGAGAATTAAGCTGTGGTTAATCAAAATATTCGTATCCGGCTTAAGGCCTATGATCACAATCAGATAGATAAATCTACTGATAAGATCATTCGCACAGCACGATCCACGGGCGCCAAAATTTCCGGCCCGATACCTCTGCCGACCGATCGTACCGTTTACACGGTCTTACGTTCGCCGCATGTGGATAAAAAATCCCGTGAACAGTTTGAAACACGGATACATAAACGTTTAATCGATATCGTGAACGCCACCGGCAAAACGGTTGATGCTTTGATGAAGCTTGAGTTGCCCGCCGGTGTGGATATTGAAATCAAAACCTGATTTAAGTTTCGGAGAAAATGATGCAGGGAATTCTTGGTGTCAAAAAAGGTATGACCCAGTTGTTTAACGAACAGGGTCTGGTGGTTCCGGTAACCATTATCGAAGCCGGACCGTGCTATGTGACACAGAAAAAAACGAAAGAAAAAGACGGTTATATTGCCGTACAAATCGCTTATATCGATAAAAAAGAAAAGCGTACAAGCAAAGCATTGAAAGGCCATTTCGCCAAGGCAAATGTAACGCCGAAGCGCGTGTTGCGGGAATTCCGTTTTTCGGATTTTGAAGAGCTTGAACCCGGCGCGGAAATCAAAGCCGACCGATTCAACGCGGGAGACAAGGTAACCGTCAGTGTTGTGTCGAAAGGTAAAGGATTTCAGGGTGTGGTAAAACGTCATAACTTTGCAGGCGGACCCAAAACCCACGGTCAATCGGATCGTTTGCGCGCACCTGGTTCCATCGGACAAAGTTCCTATCCTTCCCGTGTTTTTAAAGGTCTTAAAATGGCCGGACGCATGGGCAACGATCGTATCACAATGAAGAATGTGGATATTCTGAAGGTTGATGCGGAAAATAATCTGATCTATTTGCGCGGTTCGATACCCGGCGCTAAAAATTCCATTGTAGAGATTAAAAACTAAGTGGTTGATAAAATGAACGTACCCGTATTGAATATTAAAGGTAATAAGACAAAACGCGAAGCTGAGTTGAATGACCATGTTTTTGCCGGTGAAATCAACGAGCATGTGGTTTGGCTGGATATCAAAGCCTTAATGGCCAATAAACGCCAGGGCACGCATGCCAGCAAAGGCCGTTCCTATGTCTCCGGCGGTGGGCGCAAGCCGTTTCGCCAAAAAGGTACCGGTCGTGCCCGTCAGGGTTCCAGTCGCGCACCGCATCATGTTGGTGGTGGTCGGGTTTTCGGGCCTCAACCGCATGGCTATTACCAAAAGGTCAACAAAAAAGTAAAAAAGCTGGCCCGCCGTTCGGTTTTGACGGATAAAGCCCAAAATCAAAAAATTGTGGTAGTGGAAGATTTTCAACTGGAAACACCGCGTACCAAAAGCATCACGGAAATGCTTGACGCTTTAAAAATCAATGGACAAAAGGTGTTGTTGCTGACCAACGGATACGCGCCGTCCATACACAAATCCGCGGACAATCTTTACAAAGTAAATGTTCGTGAAGATGTTACATTTTCTTCCTACGATGTGGTAAACGCCCAGGTGGTGGTTATCCAGGAAGGAGCCCTGACTAAAATTAATGAGGTGCTAGGCGCATGAAAACGAAAACCATTTTAATACGCCCCATTTATACGGAAAAAATGGCCAATCTTCAGGAAACGCAAAATAAATATGCGTTTCAGGTTAATAAGCATGCCAATAAGATTGAAATAAAAGAAGCCATCGAAAAGAAATTTGAAGTCAAGGTGAAAGACGTACACACCATGAACATTCGTGGAAAAAAACGTCAGCAAATGACTCGTCAGGGACGTTTCATCGGACGTCGCGCCGATTGGAAAAAAGCCGTCGTTACCCTGGAAGCCGACTATAAACTTGACTTGTTTGATAACGCATAAGCTGAACGAGGAAAACAATGGGTATTAAAAGTTTTAAACCGATCACACCGGGGCAAAGATTTAAGACGGTAAGTGATTTTAAGGAAATCACCAAAGATACACCGGAGAAATCCTTGCTGGAGCCGATTTCCAAAACCGGCGGTCGTAATAATATGGGCCGGGTAACAGCCTGGCAGCGTGGCGGCGGACATAAACGCCGTTACCGCAAAATCGATTTTAAGCGTAATAAGCATGATATTCCGGCCAGGGTACATTCGATCGAATACGATCCGAACCGCACGGCCCGTATTGCCCTGTTACATTATGCCGACGGCGAAAAACGCTACATCCTGGCACCTGATAAAGTGAACGTTGGGGATACCCTCATGGCCGGTGAAAATGCCGACATTCGTGATGGAAATGCTTTGCCGCTGAACAAGATTCCCGTGGGTTTAATGGTGCACGCCGTGGAAATGAAGCCTAAAAAAGGGGCACAACTGGCACGGAGCGCAGGTACCTATGCGCAAATACTGGCCCGTGAAGAAAAATACGCTTTGTTAAAAATGCCTTCCGGGGAAGTTCGCAAAGTACCGAGCACTTGTTATGCGACGATCGGTATTGTATCTAATGGGGATCACATGAACATTTCCATAGGTAAAGCCGGACGTACCCGTTGGCTGGGCCGCCGACCGAACGTACGCGGTGTGGCCATGAACCCGGTTGACCACCCGATGGGCGGTGGTGAAGGACGTACCTCCGGAGGTCGCCACCCATGTTCGCCCTGGGGACAGTTAGCCAAAGGTCTGAAAACACGTAAAAAGTCAAAACCCTCTAACGCCTTAATCGTTAAACGGCGTAAACAAAAATAGGAGTCGTCAATGGGCAGGTCTGTAAAAAAAGGACCCTTCATAGATGAAAGTCTGGATAAGAAAATAGCTAAGTTAAACGAAGAAAATAAAAAGGTTGTTATAAAAACCTGGGCAAGACGTAGTACGATTCCGCCCGAATTTGTGGGACATACCATTGCGGTTCATAACGGTATTAAATTTATACCGGTTTACATATCCGAAAATATGGTAGGTCATAAACTGGGTGAGTTTGCGCCGACCCGCACATTTCGCGGACATGGCGGTAAGCTGGCCGAACGTATGTCACGTCTTAAGTAGAGGATACACATAATGGAAGCAAAGGCGCGTTCAATGTATGTGCGGATGTCTCCGCACAAAGCACGGCGGGTTTTAGAACTGGTAAAAGGGCGTACGGTGAAAGATGCACTGAATATTCTGCATTTCACCCGTAAAAACGCCGCCAAGCCGATTTATAAAACCATTCATGCGGCATTTTCCAATCTGAGCAATATCGATGAAAACGAGCGTTTTGATATGGAAGATGTGGTAGTTAAAAATGTATATGTTGACGGTGGTCCGATTATTAAACGTTTTCGTCCCATGTCCATGGGCCGGGCCGGACAAATTCGCAAGCGTACGTCACATATTACGGTTATTGTAGAACATATTAGTTAATCGAAGGAGAATATTTTGGGACAGAAGGTTAATCCCATTGGCTTAAGGCTCGGTATTATTCGTTCCTGGAATAGTTCCTGGTTTGATGAGAAAAATTTTGCCACCAAGCTGGAAGAAGATTTAAAACTGCGCAAATACATCAAAAACCGTTTGCGCAAGGCCGCCGTTTCGCGTATTGAGATTGAGCGGACTGCCAAGCGAGTTATTTTAACCATTCATACGGCGCGCCCCGGTATTGTGATTGGTAAAAAAGGCGCCGAAGTGGATAAATTGCGCGAAGAGTTGAAAGTGCTGACCGGCAAGGATGTGCAAATCAACATAAATGAAATTAAAAAGCCGGAATTGGATGCCTATCTGGTGGCCGAAAATATCGCCCGTCAGTTGGAAGGTAAAGTCAGTTTCCGTCGTGCCATGAAAAAAGCCATTGCTTCCACCATGCGTCTTGGCGCCGAAGGCATAAAAATTATGTGCAGCGGCCGGCTCGGTGGCGCGGAAATGGCCCGCACGGAGCAATACAAAGAGGGTCGTATTCCGCTGCATACTCTGCGCGCGGATATCGATTACGCTACCTACACATCCCATACCACCTATGGTGCGATTGGTGTGAAGGTATGGATATTCAACGGCGAAGTTATCGGACGCCATTAGACACTTGATCTGAGGAGAATTCCAAAATGTTAATGCCTAAAAAGGTAAAATATCGTAAAAGACAACGTGGCAAAATGAAGGGGAATGCCCAAAAAGGAAATTACATTGCCTTTGGTACCTATGGGCTGAAAGCCATGGAATCCGGATGGATTACCAGCCGTCAGATTGAAGCCACGCGTATTGCCATTACCCGTCATATAAAAAGGGGCGGTAAAGTTTGGATTCGCATATTTCCCGACAAACCGGTAACCAAAAAACCGGCGGAAACCCGTATGGGTAAAGGTAAGGGCTCACCGGAATACTGGGTGGCCGTGGTTAAGCCGGGTCGTATTATGTTTGAGCTGGATGGAGTGCCGTTTGAACTGGCCAAGGAAGCCATGCGTCTCGCTTCGCATAAATTGCCGATAAAAACCAAATTTGTTCACAAAGAAAGTTAAGTGGTGAAAAATGAAAACCAGAGAAGATTACAGCAGTCTTAGCATGGATGAGTTGAAAGAACGCCTGGTGGAGCGTGTGGAAGAACTTGAAAATCTGCGGTTGCAACAAGCCACGCATCAGATATCCAACCCTCTGCGCATTCGTTATGTGCGACGTGATATCGCCCGGCTGAAAACGCTTATACATCAACAGACAATGAGTCAAAAAGAGAGTTAAGCCCAAATGGAAAAAAGAAATCTCCGGAAGACCCGTATAGGGATCGTAACCAGTACCAAAATGGATAAGACCATAACGGTTGCCGTGGAACGGCGATTAAAACATCCCATATACGGAAAATTCATTAAGAAGACCATTAAGCTTCATGCCCATGATGAAGACAACACCTGCCAGAAAGGTGATTTGGTAAAAGTGATGGAAACCCGTCCGCTTAGCAAATCCAAGCGTTGGCGTCTGGTTGAAATTGTTGAAAAGGTTAAATAAACAGGACAACAGGAATCTAAAATGATACAGGAACAAACTCGTTTAACAGCCGCGGATAATTCCGGCGCCCAAAAAATGATGTGTATCCGCATCCTGGGCGGAACCAAGCGCAAATATGCTTCCGTCGGTGATATCATCGTCGTTACCGTTAAATCGGCCATTCCCGGTGGCGCGGTAAAAAAGGGGACGGTGCATAAGGCGGTTGTGGTGCGCACCAAAAAAGAAATCAAGCGTCTGGACGGCAGCTATATTCGTTTTGATGAAAACGCCGCTGTTATCCTGGATAATCAGGGTGAACCGCGCGGCACACGTATCTTTGGGCCCGTTGCCCGTGAATTGCGTGAAAAGAAATTCATGAAAATTGTGTCATTGGCACCAGAAGTATTATAACAGAAAACGGTTTGAAAAATGAAAATTAAAAAAGATGATACAGTAAAGGTGATGAGCGGTAATTATAAGGACCGCGGTAAAGTAGGCAAGGTTCTGAAAGTTTATCCCGATCAGAACAAGATCATCGTGGAAGGCGTCAATATCATTAAACGCCACACCAAGCCGAACCAGAAAAATCCTCAGGGCGGCATTGTGGAAAAAGAAGCGCCGATTCATGTTTCCAAAGTGATGTATTATTCCACGAAATTTAATGTTACCACCCGTGTGGGCTATAAATTTCTGGAAGACGGCAGCAAGGTACGTTATTGTAAAAATCCTGAATGCCAGGGCGAAATAATCAACTAAAGGCAGGTAGAAAAAAATGTCGAGCTACAAACCGCGTATGGCCGTAAAATACAAAGAAGAAGTCGTGCCATACTTGTTAAAAAAATTCGAATATAAAAATATCAATCAGGTGCCCAAGCTGGTTAAAATCAACCTGAACATGGGTGTAGGGGAAGCGATACAGGATTCCAAGAACCTGGAACGCGCCGTGGAAGATATGACCATTATCAGCGGTCAGAAACCGCAAATCACAACAGCCCGTAAATCGATTTCGAATTTTAAGCTGCGCCAGGGAATGAAGATCGGCTGCCGTGTAACCTTGCGCGGTAATCGTATGTATGAATTCCTGGATCGTTTTATCACCGTTGCCGTACCGCGGGTGCGTGACTTCCGCGGGTATTCCGACAAGTCCTTTGACGGACGCGGAAACTATTCGCTCGGTGTGAAAGAGCAAATTATCTTTCCCGAGATCAATGTGGATAAAATTGATAAGATTCGTGGCATGGATATCACTTTTGTCACGACGGCCCAAACGGACGAAGAAGCATACGAGCTGTTAAAAGCCCTTGGATTTCCATTTAGAAAAAAATAATCGGAGTTTAAATTGGCAAAGAAGTGTTTAGTCGTAAAGGCAAAGAGAAAACAAAAATTTCAGGTACGTGAATATAACCGTTGCAATCGTTGCGGTCGTCCGCGCGCCTATATGCGTAAATTCGGTATTTGCCGTATCTGTTTCAGAGAACTCTCTTTGCAGGGAGAAATACCCGGCGTAACAAAAGCCAGCTGGTAGTGGAGGTTTATTAAGAATGTCAATGTCAGATCCTATCGCGGATTATTTAACGCGAATCAGAAATGGTTTACATGCCGGATTAAAACATGTGGATGTCCCGGCATCAAACATCAAGCGCAAAATTTCCAAAATTTTGTTGCAACAGGGATTCATTAAAAAATATATCATCCTTGATGACGGTAAACAGGGCATTATTCGTATCTGGTTAAAATACGATGAAAATAATGATCCTGTTATCCATGAAATTAAGCGTATCAGCACACCCGGAAAGCGTCAGTATGTTTCCGTGGATGAACTGCCGCGTGTAAAAAATAACCTTGGTATCGCCATACTGACTACGCCAAACGGTGTTTTGACAGCGCGTGAAGCCAAACGTCAAAATGTAGGTGGCGAAGTTATTTGCCATGTATGGTAACGGAAAGTTGAGGAAATAAAAGTGTCACGAATAGGTAAATTACCCGTTTCCGTACCGGCCAATGTGAATATCACGTTGGATGGTACCCTCCTGACGGTAAAAGGGCCCAAGGGAGAGTTGAAAAGAAAATTTCACGAGAAAATGACCATTGAGCATAAAGATAACACGCTTTATGTAAAACGCGATTCCGACAGCAAGGAAAGCCGAAGTTTACATGGCTTATCCCGCGCGTTATTGTTTAATATGGTGGAAGGCGTCACAAACGGTTATTCCAAAAAACTGGAAATCGTCGGTGTGGGATACAAAGCCGAGATGAAAGGTAAAAATCTGCTTCTTACGGTTGGGTATTCACATCCTATTTTGATCGCCGTTCCGGAAGAAATCAAAATCAGCACACCTTCGCCCACTGAAATTATAGTGGAAGGTGTAGACAAGGAAATGGTGGGTAAAATAGCCGCCCGTATCCGCGGTTACAGAAAACCGGAACCGTATAAAGGCAAGGGTATCAAATACGCCGGTGAATATATACGACGCAAAGCCGGTAAAACAGCAGGTAAATAAGGGTTTATAAAAGATGGCACGTAAAAAAATTGTAGGAACAGCAGAACGTCCACGCCTGGTGGTGAGCCGCAGTCTTAAGCATATTCATGCCCAACTGGTGGATGACTATGCCCGGAAGGTCATCATCGGACTGACGGATTACAGCAAAGATGTGGCCGCTGAGGCAAAAAAAGCGAAAAGCAAAACGGAAGCCGCTGCGATAGTGGGTAAAAAGCTGGCGGAAAAAGCACAGGAAAAGAAAATTAAAAAAGTGGTTTTTGACCGTAACGGATATATCTATCATGGTCGTATAAAAGCCCTTGCCGATGGCGCCCGCGAAGGCGGACTTGAGTTTTAATAAGGAGCATTAAAGTGACGGAAAGAATCAATCCAGGTGAAATTGAATTAAAAGAGAAGGTTGTCTATATCAACCGGGTAGCCAAGGTATTAAAAGGCGGCCGTCGTTTTTCCTTCAACGCCATTGTGGTTGTCGGTGATGGTAACGGTATCGTCGGACTTGGTCTCGGTAAAGCCAACGAGGTGATTAATGCCATTTCCAAGGCAACGGATCAGGCCAAAAAGAATCTTGTACGCGTTGCTTTGTTGAACGATACGATTCCCTATCCGGTCAATGCCCGGTTTGGCGCCGCGAAAGTTGTATTGCAACCGGCCGCACCCGGTACTGGTGTTATTGCAGGCGGGCCGGTGCGGGCTATTTGTGAGATGGCCGGTATTCATAATATTTTAACCAAATCCAACGGGTCTTCCAATCCGCATAACCTGAGCAAGGCTACGTTTAACGCGCTGAAAGAGCTGGTCAGCGCCGAAACCGTTGCCCGCCGACGCGGTTTGACCCTGGCACAAATGTTTCACGGTTAAGCGAAGCAGAGAAGGAACAAAACATGGCAGCTAAAAAAGAAAAACAGGTTAAAATCACACAGATCAAGAGCCGCATCGGTTATAAAAAAGATCAGAAATTAACTCTGGATGCGCTAGGCCTGCGAAAAATGCATAAATCGGTGGTTAAAACACTGACGCCGCAAATCGAAGGTATGATCAAAAAAGTAAGTCACTTGGTTTCAGTAGAAGAAGTTTAAAACAGGATTGACGATGGAATTAGGTAAATTATCTCCCCATGCGGGATCTACAAAAAAGACGAAAAGACGCGGTCGCGGAGAAGGTTCCGGTTTGGGCGTAACCGCCGGACGGGGACATAAAGGGTACGGATCGCGTGGCGGTTCCAAAAAACGCGCCTGGTTTGAAGGGGGGCAGATGCCCATCCAACGGCGTTTACCGAAATTCGGCTTCACCAATATCCGTAAAGTGGTTTCCCAGGTGGTTAATGTGGAAGACCTGGAAAGCATTGAGAATGCTACCGAAATCACTCCGGAATTGCTGTACAGTCTGCGCCTGGTGCGTAAAAAAAACGCACCTGTAAAAGTGTTGGGTAATGGTGAATTGACTAAAAAACTGACCGTAAAGGTACACGCCGTAAGTAAGTCGGCGCGTGAAAAAATAGAAAAAGCCGGAGGCTCGATCGAACTATTATGATCATCGATACTTTTAGAAATGTATTTAAAATACATGATCTGCGGAAAAAAATACTCTTCACGGTGATGATCCTCGGTATCGAGCGTATCGGTACACATATTGTAACGCCGGGGATAGATACCGCTGTTTTAACCGAAGGGTTCAGAAACCTTCAGGGTACCTTGTTTGGTTTATACGACTTGTTTGCCGGTGGGGCATTTAAAAAGGCCGCCATTTTCGGTCTTGGCATCATGCCCTATATCAGCGCGTCCATCATCATCCAGCTTATGGGGGCGGTTTTCCCGCATTTCCAAAAATTACAAAAAGAAGGTGATGAAGGGCGTAAAAAGATTATGCAATATACCCGTTACGGCACGTTGTTTATTTCGGCGGCCCAGGCGGCGGGTGTGGCGATCTTTTTGCAATCCATACAAATATCGGATGGACGTCTGGCGGTTCCCAATCCGGGTATCGGATTTATTTTGTTAACCATGTTGTCCATGACGTCGGGTACGATGCTTATTATGTGGCTGGGTGAACAAATTGATGAACACGGCATTGGCAACGGTATCTCTCTGATCATCTTCATCGGTATTATCTCACGTTTACCGAACGCTCTGAGTCAGGAATTTGTACAGTTTTCCAGTGGTGAACGCACCTTATTGACGGAAATGCTGCTTTTGGCTTTGGCCTTTGGTATTATTTATGTGGTGGTATTGCTCACGCAGGGCACGCGTAAAATTCCCGTTCAATATGCCAAGCGTGTGGTAGGCCGCCGTGTATATGGCGGTGTGAATACACACTTCCCGATGAAAGTCAACACAGCGGGTGTTATGCCCATTATATTTGCCCAGGCGTTGATGTTTGTTCCGCAAACATTATTAACCTTCGCACCGGATAATGATTTTTTTATCACGCTTCAGGGTTGGTTCTCCTATGATTCCTGGTTCTATTGGCTGTTCTACGGATTGATGATCGTCTTCTTTACTTATTTTTATACAGCCATCGCTCTCAATCCGGTGGATGTGGCGGATAACCTGAAAAAACAGGGCGGTTTTATTCCCGGGGTACGACCGGGCAAAAAAACAGCGGAATATTTGGATAATATCCTTACCCGTATTACATTGCCCGCTTCCATCTTTTTGGCGATCATTGCCATTATACCGGCGATGCTGGCCAAATGGGCAGGTATTCCGTTTTCCCTGGCTTCCTTTTTCGGTGGTACCGGATTGTTGATTATCGTTGGGGTGGCGTTGGATTTTCTGCAGCAGGTGGAATCTCAGCTTTTTGAACGTCATTATGACGGGTTTATGAAATCAGGTGCAATTAAAGGACGTAAGTCTTAAGGAATTAAAACGTGGCAAAAAAGCAAGAAGCGATACGTGTTGACGGAGTTATAAAAGAAACATTGCCCAATGCTTCGTTTATTGTAACATTGGATAACGGACATGAAGTATTGGCCTATATATCCGGAAAGATGCGTATGCACTTTATTAAAATATTGCCCGGAGATAAAGTCAGTTTGGAAATTTCGCCCTATGATCTCAGTCGCGGGCGGATTGTGTACAGATATAAGTAAAAGGTGATTACAATGAAAGTACAACCATCCGTAAAAAGAATTTGTGACGGCTGCAAAATTATACGTCGTCATGGTGTTGTAAGAGTTATTTGTAGTAAAAACCCACGGCACAAACAACGCCAGGGATAAATTTTAAGGAGACAGGGTTTGGCACGTATAGCAGGTGTAGACTTACCAAAAAATAAACGTGTAATAATCGGTTTAACCTATATTTTCGGGATAGGTAAAACCACGTCACAAAAAATACTGGCCGAGGCCGGTGTTAATGAAAGTACACGTGTTAAAGACTTGACTGAAGACGAAGTCGCCAAAATTCGTAAGATTATACAAAACAACTACAAAGTTGAAGGCGCTCTTAAGTCTGAAATCAATATGAATATCAAGCGGTTGATGGATATCAATTGTGTACGCGGATATCGACATCACCGCGGATTGCCTGTACGCGGGCAACGCACCAAAACCAATGCCCGTACCCGTAAGGGACGTAAGCGTCTGGTTATGAAAAAGAAAAAATAGCGGAGGTAAATTTTGGCTTCACCTAAAAGCAAACGTAAAAATAAAAAGAAAACCGTAGAACCGCACGGTAAAGCGCATATTAAAGCCACGTTTAATAATACCATTATTTCCATTTCCGATAACTACGGAAATGTGATTTCCTGGGCAACCGCCGGGAAAGTCGGCTTTAAAGGTTCACGGAAAAATACCCCTTATGCCGCGCAGATCGCAGCGGAAAACGCCGCCAAAATCGCCATGGATATGGGGCTTAAAACCATCGACATCGAAGTAAAAGGCCCGGGTTCGGGGCGTGACGCCGCTATTCGTTCCCTGCAGGCCGCCGGTCTGGATGTTTTATCCATCAAGGATATCACTCCCATTCCGCACAACGGATGCAGACCGCCTAAAAAGAGACGTGTTTAAGGAGTAAATGAATGGCACGAGACAGAAGACCAAAAGGAAAATTAGTTCGAAAATTTGGTGAAAACATTTTTGGCAATCCTAAATTCGATAAGTTGCTGACCCGTAAACCTTATCCGCCGGGACAACACGGCATGGCCCGTAAAAAAGTATCGGATTACGGTATTCAGCTCAAGGAAAAACAAAAGCTGAAAATTATGTACGGGTTACTGGAACGTCAGTTCCGTAATCTGTTTAAAAAAGCCGAACGCATGAAAGGCGTGACCGGCGACAATCTGTTGCAATTGCTCGAAAGTCGTTTGGATAATACCGTCTATCGACTGGGGTTGGCCGTTTCGCGTTCACAAGCCCGTCAATTGGTATTGCACAGACACATTCTGGTAAACGGACGGATTGTAAACATTCCTTCCTACACCCTTAAAAAAGGGGATATCATACAGGTTAAGGAAAAAAGCCGTAAGAAAAACGTATTTCATGAAAGCCTGAAGAATTCACGTTCCGACAATATGTACGCCTGGCTGAATATCGATAAAGCCCAGTTAAAGGGTGAATTCCTCTATCCGCCGCTGCGCGAGGAAATTCCTGTGAACATACAGGAAAATATGATTGTGGAATTGTACTCCAAGTAAAAATAAATATTGATTATAATAATAGGTGAAAAATGAGTTGGTCAAATTTACAAATGCCCGAACGTATCGAACTGGATGAATCGACCTTTACCAATACATTCGGACGTTTTACTGTACAACCATTGGAAAAAGGATTTGGCGTAACGATAGGGAATATGTTCCGTCGCGTACTGCTCTCTTCGCTGCATGGGGCAGCGATCACGGCCGTGCGTATCAACAACATTCAGCATGAATTCACTCAGATCGAAGGGGTTTATGAAGATGTAACGGAAATAATTCTCAATCTAAAGCAGGTACGCCTGAAATTAAATAACCCGCATCCGGAAAAAGTGACCTTATCCCTTGCCGGTCCGCTGGATTTTACGGCTAAAATGATTGCCGATAAAACCAATGATTTTGAAATTTTAAATCCGGACCTGCATATTGCCACGCTGAATGATAAAGCGCGTATGGAAATTGAATTGCGTATCGGCAAAGGCCGTGGCTATGTGACTGCTGAGGAGAATAAAGAGCCGGATCAACCTATCGGGGTGATTCCTATAGATTCCATCTTTTCGCCCATTCTAAACGTACGTTATGATGTACAGAACACACGCGTGGGCCAAAAAACGGACTTTGAAAAACTGACTATTGAAATTGAAACCGATGGCAGCATTACACCGGAAGACGCCCTGACCCATGCCGGAAAGATTCTTAAAGATCATATTAGTCTGTTTATTAATTTTGACGTGGCGACCGAAAATGTGGAAGCACAGGAAATTGATGAAGAGACGCTGCGTATTAAAAAATTACTGAAGATGAATGTGGATGAGCTGGAACTGTCCGTTCGTTCGCATAATTGTCTGAAGGCGGCTAATATCCGTACCATTGGCGATCTCGTTACCAAGGATGAATCCGAAATGCTAAAATTTAAAAACTTCGGACGTAAATCCTTGCTCGAACTCGGTAAGATTCTCGAGGAACGCGGCCTTCACTTTGGTATGAATATCGATAAATATGTTAAAACGGAAGATAAGTAGATTTCGTCAACAAGGATAGCAAACAATGAGACATAATAAAAAAGGTACGCATCTCGGACGCACAACAAGCCATAAAAAAGCGTTAATGCGCAATATGGCTGCCAGTCTGATTGAACATAAATCCATTAAAACCACGCATGCCAAAGCCCTGGAAGTACGTCGTTTTGTGGACAGACTGATCACATACGCCAAAAAAGGAACGGTACATCATCGCCGCCTGGCATTTAAATTTTTGCAAAATAAAAATGCCGTTAAAATTTTATTTGATGAAGTGGGCCCGGCCTGTGCCGAACGTCCCGGTGGATATACCCGCGTTTTAAAACTGGGTAATCGGCAGGGTGACGGCGCACCGATTAGTTTACTGCAATTGGTGGACTTTGCAGGTGTGGCGGCTGCTGAAAAAACGGAAGCTAAAAAAGAAAAAGCTGAAGCCAAGGCATAAGAAAATATAAGCTGATTTTTTGAAGGGCTGTTCTGTAAGGAGCAGCCCTTTTTTTGTGTTTTAAAATTGCATTAGAATTCGGCTAAACATATATTTTTATTTCTTTTAACTGCTTTTTGGGATATCTATGCGCTTTGTTTGGATTCTTCTTATCGCATTGCCCCTGTGTGCCGCGCAACGCGGATTATGGGTTGTACGCCATTTATTGGAAGAACCGCATAAAATAGAACCGCTGATAACGTATGCCCGGGAAAATCATATTACCGATATTTTTATTCAGGTGCGGGCGCTAGGTCATGTCTATTATAAAACACCTTTCCGACAACCCGTGAAAAATGATAATCAGAGTTTGCGTCATCTGCTTACACTGGCGCATCGTTCCGATATAAAAGTGCATGCCTGGATCAACGCCTTTTATGTAGCCAAGATGAAAGTTGGGGGACAACAGGATAATCATATTTATAAAACGGCTCATAACGCCATCATACAACGGGATGGGCAAATTGAATCGGGTACATTTATTTATCCCGGTAATGAAGAAAATCTGCGGCAAATATTGCAAATCATTTATGATATGGATCAGATGGGTATGGATGGCATACATCTCGATTATTTTCGTTATCCTAAAAGTCTTGTCCCGTTATCCGTGGAAAGCCGCACAGGCTTTATGAAACGGTATGGTACGGACCCCGCGCGTTTACTGCGCTTACGCGAAGGTGATGAGTTGAATGCTTATGAGCGCATAATAAAGGACACCTACCGGCAATTTTTAAAAGAAGCTTTGACTCAGACCTTGCGGGAAATACGTAACCGCATACGGCGCGATTTAAAAAACAAAATGTCTTTAAGCATAGCGGTTAAACCACGACCCGAATTAGCCGAGATAAGATATCTCCAGCCCTGGCGTCAATGGTTGAAAGAAAATCTGTGCGATTTTGTGGCCGCCATGAATTATTACCCGAAAAATGCTGATTTTCGGGAAACGGTAAAACAACTCACAAAGACGGGGCTGGCTTCTAAAATCATGATTGGCGTGGGTGTGTATAATATTCCCGGAGATAAAGTAAAAAATCGTATCCGCCTTGTGGAAGATAGCAATTTTGCGGGCTATGTGTTATTTTCTTACAATTATTTGGAAAAACATAAAATACGGATTTAAGCTAACAATAAATTGAGGCAATTATGAGAACGATAAAAGCGCCGCGCGGCACGACATTAAGTTGCAAGGGATGGCAGCAGGAAGCAGCCATGCGCATGTTGATGAACAATCTGGACCCGGAAGTTGCCGAAAAACCGGAAGACCTGGTGGTTTATGGGGGAAGCGGCAAGGCAGCCCGCAACTGGCAGGCTTTTGATGCCATTGTGGCTGCTCTGAAGGAATTGGAAAATGATGAAACATTGCTGATACAGTCCGGTAAGCCGGTTGGTATTATTAAAACACATGATTACGCGCCCACGGTGCTTATTGCCAACTCCAACCTGGTGCCAAAATGGGCGACCTGGGAAGTATTTCGTGAATTGGAGAAAAAGGGCCTGATCATGTTTGGCCAGATGACGGCGGGTAGTTGGATTTACATTGGCACGCAGGGCATCCTGCAGGGGACTTATGAAACCTTTGCCGAAGTGGCCCGACAAATGGGGCAGGAAGACCTGCGGGGTAAATTCGTGGTGACAGCCGGTTTAGGCGGCATGGGGGGCGCCCAACCCCTGGCGGTAACCATGAATAACGGGGTGGCCCTTTGTGTGGAAGTAGAAAGTGAACGTATTGATAAACGATTGGAATTTCGATATCTGGATAAACGGGCTGAAACGCTGGATGAAGCGATGGCCATGTGTCACAAAGCCCTTGATGCCGGCGAACCGCTTTCCGTTGGGCTGCACGGCAATGCGGCGGATATTTTACCGGAAATGGTGAAACGCGGTATGATTCCGGATATCGTTACCGATCAGACCTCGGCACATGATGAATTAAACGGTTATGTGCCACATGGTATCTCTTATGAAGAAGCGCTTACCCTGCGCAGGGAAAATCCGGAAAAGTATATCAAAATGGCGTATGATTCCATGGCCGTGCACTGCCGGGCCATATTGGATATGCAACAAAAGGGAGCCATCGCTTTTGATTACGGGAATAATTTGCGTGCCCAGGCCCAGGAGGCGGGTGTACATAACGCTTTTGATTATCCCGGATTTGTGCCCGCTTTTATCAGGCCGCTGTTTTGTGAAGGAAAAGGGCCTTTCCGTTGGGCCGCTCTGTCCGGTGATCCCAGGGATATATACCGAACCGATGAATTGATACTCGAACTCTTCCC
>RFFS01000048.1 GCA_003696775.1 Calditrichota bacterium | reverse complement strand
CCCGCTTTTTTCCGCCGTAACTTCCACGGTGGCTTTTTCGGATTCGATTTCACAAATCACATCATCTTCTTCCACATGGGCACCCTCTTCCACTAACCAGCTGCCCATGGTCACCTCAGTGATCGATTCCCCGATGGCGGGAACTGTAACGTCAATTTTCATTGCGTTTCCTTATATTTTTTAATTACGATTTTATGCGAAAGCTTTATCGAGAATTTCTTTTTGTTCTATGGCATGTTGTTTATGAAAACCGGTTGCCGGAGCGGAAGATGCCTTACGGGTGATACCCGGTATTCCGGTTCCCAGCCAGACACGATAAAAAGGCCAGGCGCCGTAATTTTCCGGTTCTTCCTGTACCCAGAAAATCTCTTTTGCTTTTTTATAGAGTTTTTTGATGGCATCTAAGTCGTTATCCGGAAAGGGATAAAGCTGTTCAAAACGGATTATGGCCAGATCATCCCGCTTTTCCTTCCGGCGCCGCTCATCCAGTTCGTAATAGATTTTACCGCTGCACAGCAGCAAACGTTTTACCTTTGCCGGATCGGCAACGGGATCATCCAATACGGGCCGGAAGGCGCCTTCGGCCAGTTCTTCCACGGTGCTCACGCATTGCGGGTGACGCAACAGTACCTTGGGCGTAAATACGATCAATGGCGCGCGAAAGGGATACTTAACCTGGGTACGCAACAGATGATAAAAACTGGCCGGCGTACTTGGCACACAGACTCGCCAGTTTTCATTGGCGGAAAGCTGCAAAAAGCGTTCGATACGCGCGTTGGAATGTTCCGGCCCCTGCCCTTCGTAGCCGTGGGGCAAATAAAGCACCAGTCCGTTGGTACGTTGCCACTTGGCCTCGCTGGAAGAGAGAAACTGATCCACCATAATTTGCGCGCCGTTGGCAAAATCGCCGAATTGCGCTTCCCAAATATTCAGGCCGTGCGGCGTGGCGCAGGAATAGCCGTATTCAAAACCCATTTCACCGTATTCGGAAAGCAGGGAATTAAAGACACGGCATTGGGCCTGATTTTCGCTGATATGATTCAGAGGTAAATAAAACTCCTCGGTCATTTCATCACGCAAAACGGCATGACGATGCGAGAAAGTCCCACGTTCGGAATCCTGACCGCTAAGACGAACGCTATGCCCTTCATAGGCCAGCGTACCGTAGGCCAAAAATTCCGCACTTCCCCAGTCCAGTGCATTGGTGTTTAACAAGCGATTGAGGCGATCCTCATACAGCTTGCGCACCTTATTGAAGAAATTGAAATCTTTATCAACCGGCAATGTAAAAACACGCTTGCCCAGGGCAATCAGTTTGTCCTTGGGAAAATGTGTGTTGGGAACCGGGTCAAAACGATGATGATGTTCCCGTTGCTTTAGGTCGCAGGGTTCCACAAAATCGGGCGGATGTTCCAATTCATCCAGATGTTGCGTGCGCACCATTTCCAGTTTTTCCTGCAGGGTTTTCTTAAACTCTTTTTCCAGTTGTTTCGCCAGATTACCTTCCAATTTACCGCTTTCCCTTAACTGCTTAACATAAATTTCACGCGGGTCGGGATGATTGGCGATTACGGAATAGAGTTTAGGTTGGGTAAAACGCGGCTCGTCCCCTTCATTATGCCCGTAACGACGGTAACCCAAGAGATCGATGAACACATCGGTATGAAATTTTTGACGATACTCCAGAGCCATGCGCAAGGTTAACACAACCGCTTCGGCATCATCGGCGTTTACATGAAAAACAGGCGACAGGGTCACCTTGGCCACATCGGTGCAATAGGTGCTGGAGCGTGCCTGTAAATAGTTGGTCGTAAATCCGATCTGATTATTCACGACAATATGAATGGAACCCCCCGTGCGGTATCCATCCAGCAGGGACATCTGAATCAGTTCATAGGCAACACCCTGACCGGCGATGGCCGCGTCGCCATGAATGATTACCGGAGCGATTTTGTCTTCATCCCCATGATAGACATGATCCAGTTTGGATTTAACCATCCCCGCTACCACGGGATTGACTGCTTCAAGATGCGAAGGGTTGGGCGCCAGGTTGACCCGTACCGTTTTGCCGTTTTCCGTTTTTATATCACTGGAATAGCCCAGATGATACTTCACATCACCGGAAAATGCGGATTCGGAAAACGCCTCACCTTCAAATTCGGAAAAAATATCTTCATAACGTTTGCGCAAAATATTGGCTAAAAGGTTTAAACGTCCGCGGTGCGCCGTTCCGATGATGATTTCTTCCAATCCCAGTTCCGAACCGTATTCGATTATGGTATCAATGCCGGGAATAAGCGTTTCGCCGCCTTGCAGTGAAAAACGTTTTTGCCCCACATATTTGGTATGCAGAAATTTTTCAAAAACAACCGCTTCGTTCAGTTTTTGGAGAATACGTTTTTTTTCTTTTATGGAAAAATTCGGCCGGTTACGGGTGCTTTCCATCCGTTCCATCAGCCATTGGGCTTTTTCGGGAATGCGGATAAACATATACTCCGCCCCGATGGATTTGCAATAGGTTTCTTCAAGATGATCGCGAATATCACGCAGGGTAGCCGGGCCCAAACCGATTTCCGTACCGGCATGGAATACCGTATCCAGGTCTTCTTCGGACAGGTTGTAATTTTCCAAAGCCAGGGTCGGTTTGTAATCCCGCCTTTTGCGCACCGGGTTGGTTTTGGTAAACAGATGCCCGCGGGAACGATAGGCGTTAATCAAATTGATAACGGCAAACTCTTTAACAGCGGTACTGCTCACCTGCCCGCCGCCGGTGGCAACAGCGCCGTTATCGGATTGACCGAGCTGATAGCCGGCAAAAAAAGCGCGCCAGTTGGCGTCCACACTTTCAGGATTCGCTTTCCACATCTGATACATATTTTCTATGTATTGCGGATGGGCATTGTGAATAAATGATATTTCTTCCATGGATATCCTTAAATTGCTTGATCTTGGTTTCATCGGCTCAAGTTGTGGAATCGTTTAATATACAAGATAAAAACAAATGAAAAAACAACATGTTAGCATACTTTTTATGCTATTTTGGTCAATTTTTTAAATTTATAAGATACCAGGCTAAGCATCCGGGTACTTTTCCGGCAGGCACAGGCCCCTGATAATACATGTAACGACCCGGCCGGCTTATCCGCGTGTATCCCTTTACGGAACACTTCATCAAAAAATGCAAAACCACGAGGCCTGATATGGATAAAAAAATTGTCATCATCGGTGGCGGCCCGGCAGGTGTGGAAGCCGCCAAATCCGCCGCGCGTCACGGTGCGCGGGTAACATTGGTAAGTAACGAAGAAATCGGCGGGCGTGCCATTTGGCACAGCCTGCTGCCCAGTAAAAAATGGTTGAAAGCGGCGCGACAGGGCGATAAAGCGTTTAGCCGGCTTTTACAAAGGATTGATACCGCGAAAAAGCAATGGACGACTTATAATAAAAAATGGCTCGAAGAACACCGGGTGGAAATCGTTTACGGCCATGCCCGTTATATGCACGCGCGACGCATCGACGTTTACGCGGCGGATAATACCAAACTGGATGAGCTTTGTCCCGACGCTTCGATTATCGCCAGCGGTTCCCGTCCGGTTTTTCCGGAAGGATTGCAACCGGATGGCAAACGGGTGATAGCGCCGCGTTTTTTAAGCCGCCTCAAACACTTACCGGACTCTATGATTGTCATCGGCGGGGGCGTAACCGGCACCGAATCCGCTTATCTTTTTTCCGCGTTTGGTGTCAAGGTCACCTGGCTATGGGACGCATACGGCCTGCTGCCCGGATTTGATGCGGATATTCGGAAATTTCTGGCCGAGGGCCTCAAGCACCCTGCATTGGATATAAAACACCCCGCCACGGCCATCCATATAGAACGTCATCCGGATAATGTGCGTGTCCAAACCCGTGAAGGAGCGGCCTATACGGCGGACATGGCCTTTGTTGCCGTTGGGCGTAACGGCGATGTGGCCCAATTGGGGCTCAACGTATTGGCAGATGAACCAACGGAAACGGTTCACCTGGAAGTGGATGGATACGGACGGACACAATTTGAAGGTATATACGCCGCAGGCGATGTGGTGAACCGGCGTAAAATAGCCAACCAGGCCATGGCACAGGCCTATATCGCCGGCGCCCATGCGGCGGGGGCGGAACCGGAACCCTTTGACCCGCAGGCCATCATCTCCGCCGTTTATTCGGAACCACCCCTGGCGCAGGTGGGCATGCTTAGCGGCCCCGATATCCGGACACATATCACAACTTACAAAGCGGGTTTATTGCCGCACATCTACCAGGAAAACGGACGGATAAAGCTGGCAGTCCGTTCGGATGGCACACTCTCCGGCATGGCGGCATGCGGCCCGCAGGCCCCGGATATCATAACACCCGCCGCCATGATGATTCGTACCAAATGGCCTTTAAAGAAAATGGAAAGCTTTTTTGCGGCCAGTCCCACCCATAGCGAACTCTTTTTTGAGGCCTTACGCAACAGTGGATTTTAAATGATCGTAAAAAAGGCCCCGTAAACACAAGGCTTTAATTATCGGATTGGTTTTTGAATAATTTCCAAGATAATTAATGAATCGCCCCGGCTTTGCCGTCTCAAGTGAGCCGGCATATCAACGCAGTAACAGCATTTTCCGTGTTTGCCGGAAAGCACCCGCCTCCAGACTATAAAAATAGACGCCACCGGCCAATTTCCCGGCATCAAAAGTGACCTCATGGTTCCCCGACGAGAGTTGCCCGTTTACGGGAACCGCCACAACCCGCCCGGTCAGGTCGTAAACTTTTATACGTACCGTTTCGGATTGGGAAAGATAAAAACGGATGATTGTGGAAGGATTGAAAGGATTGGGAAAATTTTGTTCCAGGCGGAATCTTACCGGAACCCCGTCGCTTGCACTGCTTATCCCTGTCGCCATGCGTTCTTCTCTCCAAACAACCAGCACGGTGTCGATGTTGCCGCTTTTAACGGCCACACTCGGATTATAAAATTGGGCATCCTCAAGGGTATTGACCAATGTATCCCGGCTCCAGTTTTGACCTCCGTTAAAGGAATAAGACAAATATATATCCCCGTTTTCCGAAGACACATTACGGCGGGCATCTTTCCAGGTGGCATATACATGACTTTGGGCGCTGACGGCTACACTGGGAGTGAAATTTTGGCCGGTCCAATTTTCTTTTAGCATCACACTGTCCGAAACGGGTATTTCTTCCGACCAGCTTGCGCCCTGGTCTTCGCTTCTTGCGAAAACGATCCGCGTACTGTCCCCTGCGTATTGACCGCGCACCCAAAGCGCGAAAAGGGTTCCGTTTGAATCAATAGCCATTGATGGCTGTTTGGTTTGCCAAAAATCGCCGTATTGAAAAAAAGAAGATGGTTGTGTCCATGTTGTGCCGCTATCGGCGCTGCTTATCAGGGCCGGATTATATGTATGTCCCAGATTATCAGCTGTTTCAAGGGGGTTTATTACAAGCGGGTTACCTTGCCAGGTTACCAGGTCCGGCGCATAATTATAACTGTTTCCCATTTCCAGCCATAGATTAGTTTCCGGCGTCCATGTGAGCCCGTTATCGGTACTTTTGGAAAACCATATATGATTATCAGAACCATACTGGGAATTGATAATCCGATAAAATACGATATAAAAAATACCATCACCGGCGGTAGCTATGGTGCCACGGATATATAAATCAAAAACATTGGAATCACTAACTGCCACGGAAGGCGAAAAACTGACCCCGCCGTCTGTACTCACCGCGCAACGTATTTGTTCGTTTTGACTCCTAAGGTCCGACCAGGCAACCAATATCACCGGTTTGCCGCCATTATCATAAATGGCGATGGAAGGTTG
Organism: Calditrichota bacterium; assembly: GCA_003696775.1. Lineage (GTDB taxonomy): Bacteria > Calditrichota > Calditrichia > Calditrichales > J004 > J004. Next base: position 6,519 of record RFFS01000048.1, on the reverse strand, counting down.
TGTTTGCCGGCTGTCAAGCGAATCATCGTTGACCTGACCGAAATCTTTCCAGTTGATGCCGTCCCTGCTGGCGCGCAGGAAAACATCCCTGTCGCCGTCGCGCTTAACCGTATAAACATGGTAAAACCAACCGTCATGCACGACAATATTCTGTTGGCTGACACTGGAATTATCTTCTTTGTCATCGCCAACCAGGGCATCCAACACATCCGTACTGCCCAATAAGCCGTTTTCATCAAAATAAAACACGCGTTGTTTCAATTGTTTCGATTGCGCGCGAACAACAGAGTATCCGGCCATAAAAAATAAAATCAATGAAAAAAAAGCCCGTTTGAACATACATCATCTCCTTGCATACGTAATGTTTAGCTACAAAGTATAAGCGTCTGACAGGCATGACAATCACGCAAATGCGCTATTTAATACGCTATAGGGCCCCAAAACGCGTGATGTTTATCACCGGACGCATGCATTCCGCGGAGAGAGAATTTATAAAAGGCGTTCCTTAAGCGCTTTGGCTACCGCGCCACTACGGGTATGAACTTCCAGTTTTTGATATATATTGCGCAGGTGAGTATCAACCGTATGATAACTGAGGAAGAGCGTTGCGGCGATCTGTTTTTTACTGAACCCGTCCACTAAAAGTTTTAGAATTTCCTTTTCACGACCGGTCAGACCATAGTGAGCCGGTGGAGCGGCCAGTTTTCTAAATAAATCCAACACTTTTTTAGCAATGTAGGCATTCATCGGCGCGGCGCCCTGTAAAACACTTTTCATTGCATGTATTATTTCATGTGGTGAAGCGTCCTTCAACAAATAGCCCGAAGCACCGGAACAAATAGCCCGGAATACATTGTCATCATCATCATGGATGGTAAGCATGATAATTTTAGAAGCCGGTGACAGGGATTTTATTTTTGATATAGAGGCGATGCCGTTCATGCCAGGCAGCCCGATATCCAGAAGAATGATATCCGGCGCCCATTCTTCCCTTTCCATGACACGCAGGGCTTTTTCCGCGGATTCGAATGCATGACGGCAATTTAAATTCGGGCTTCGATTGATAACGCCGGACAGGGTTTTGCGGAATAAATCATTATCTTCCACCAATGCCACATCAATGGCATGCTCGTTTGTCATTTTAAATCCTTCCGGATATGATCGGCCATAAAACGCACATTCATTGGTAAAAAAGTATGAAAATGCCAGTGCTTAAACGGTTTTGGCATATCACGCGGTGAAATGGTATCAACGTTACGGCCTTCCTGAATTCTTTGTCGGATTAAGTGTTCCAGACTTTGTATATAATGGATCATGTTATCAATATCGGCATGGCTGCCCACAGGTCCATGTCCGGGTACCACTTTTGTAGGATTCATACCACGGATAACCTTCAATATGTCTATCCATGATTCAGGAAAGCCATCGGCCAGCCAGGGATGTCCGTCAATAAACAATAAGTCGCCGGTGAAAACAATTTCTTCCCCGGGCACAACCATTATCAGATCACTTTCCGTATGTCCCTTTTCAAAGGCTACTAACCGCACATTCCGCCTGGTACCGTATAGTGTTAATTCCTTCTCAAACGTCAGCACGGGCAGAACTGTTTGTACATGTGGAATGGATTCCGATAAGGCCCGGTAATAATCCACCATTAAGGCAAATTCGGTCTTTTCTTTCGCGTCATGGGACTTGTTATATGCCGCGGTAAATTTTTCAAGTTGTTTGGGCACATAGTGTTTTTCCGCCTCAAGAGCGCGGGGCTCGTGTTGAGCAATAAGAGAACGGGTGCGGGATGTTGCGATGACTGTAGCCCCGGGCGCAAAAACCTGATTACCACGGATATGGTCGTTATGGAAATGACTGTTCACCACGTAAACGACCGGTGAACCGGTTAGTCTTTGGGCAGCCTTTAATAAATCGTGTGCCGCCAGGGGGGAAATAAAAGGGTCAAAAACAAGTGTTTTCTCCCCCAGATCCACAATACCGGCGTTACAAATAGCGTCACCGCCTTCGATGTGAATAGCCGCGTAAACACCATCGGATAATTTTTCAATTTTAAAATGACGGGACGCCCAACCTGACTGTGCATGCCAAAACACAACCCAAATTCCCAACAAACACCATTTTGGACAAACCATACGAGTTACAGTAAATCGTAAATTACGGAAACTTTGCATTATACCCTCCCTCTGTATAACATATTAAGACCCATACCAAAGCGCTATCACGTATCTACGTGATTTTTACCGACAAACGGATACGCGTGCCCTTACCTTTCGCTGAACGGATATCCAATTCACCTTTCATCTGGCATGCCCGTTCGCGAAGATTGCTTAAGCCGTTGCCTGGTTGAACACTTTCCGGATTAAATCCCACGCCGTCATCGGTGACCGTCAGAATCAGATGTTTACCTTCTGTAAGAACGTTTATCCGCACTTTTTCGGCCCGGGCGTGCTTAAGGATATTGTTCAGAATTTCCTTATACATTAAAAATATATTACGCTTAACCACGGGTAATATTTTTCGGACGGAATCCGTGATTCGTGCATCGAAGTCATATACCGTGCCGCTTAACATCGTTTGCGCGGTCGCCTGCATGCGTGCCACGAGATCGCGAAGCGAATCGGACATGGGGTTTACAAACCAGACAATATCACGTAAAGCGTCCACGGAATGACGGGCCGCCTGATGCACATCGCCGAAGGCCTCACGCACTTCTTTATCCAGTCCGGGACGGGTGCCCATGACTTCCCCGATAAGAGACAGGCTGCTGAGGTTACTGCCGATTTCGTCATGTAAATCACGGGCAATGCGGTCGCGGGTGTGTTGTATTTCCAAAATCCGGCGCAAACGCATGCGATAAAGGATGAAAAAAAACATACCGGTCAGCAGTGCAAGCGCCGAGCGAAACCACCAGGTTTCCCAATACGGCGGGCTTATAAAAATCCGCAGCCGTGCTTCGTGTTCAAATGTTTTACCCGTACGGTTGGTGGCTTTTACATGCAGCGTATAGCTGCCCGGGCTTAAACCTGTAAAATCGACCTTGTTTTGATTGCCTATGGGAAGCCATTCATTAAACAAACCTTCCATTTTATAGACGTAAAGAACCTGATCCGGTTTGGTAAAATCCAACAACGCAAAACGGACCGTAAAAATATAATCCCGATAATTCAGATGGATTTCATCCGTTGTGCTTATGGATTGGGGCAACAACGGAGTACCCGATTCCACAGGCCGGTTTAATACATCAAGACCGGTGAAAACAAGCGGATAGGACTGACGTGATTCCATTTTTGCTAAGTCATGCGGATTGAATGCGATGATGCCAGCCGAACTTCCAAAATAAAGAGCGCCGGAACGAGACTTCATTTTTGCCCAGGGATTAAAATGCGCATTGTCCAGGCCATCCCTTTCATCAAAAGTCCGTATTGTTTCGTCCCGTGTATTCAGGCGGGAAAGGCCTCTGTCCGTACCCATCCACAATTGACCGTCATCATCCGCCAGCAAACTGTTAATGCTGTTGGATAACAGACCGTTTTTATCGGTAAAGGCCCGGAATTGATCGGTTTGGGGATCATAACGATTGATCCCGCCGCTTTCGGTGCCCACCCAAATCAAATAATGACCGGCCTGACGCCTATCGGGTAGTTCGACAATATCGGTCAGATCGTTGGCGCTTATCGAATGGGGATTCAGGGGATCATAAGTCCACTGCTTCACCACGTTTTCCCGACGGTTCCACATAAAAAGCCCGCTTTTTGAAGTGGTAAACCACAGATTCCCGAGATGATCTTCAAGAATACCCTGTATATATTGATCATTTAGAGATGCGCCGGAAGCGTTAAATATTAAACGTACGGGACGATTTTGTTTCCTGTCGAAGCGGGCCGGCCCTTTGGCGGTGCCTATCCACAATTCTCCCATCCGGTCTTCATATAAAACGCTCACCAGATTATGGGGAAGACTTTCCGGGTGGTTGGCGTCGAAATACCAGTTGGTGAATTGTTGATTGGAATGTTCCAATCGGCTCAAACCGCCGTTGAACGTTCCGATCCACAAATTGCCACGGCTATCTTCACAAAGGGCAAGAATCGCATTTTGACTGAGACCGTCTTCCTTTTTATACTGCGTCACTACGCCTGTATGGGGATCAAAGCGATTCAATCCGGCAATGGTACCGATCCAAATTACACCATTGTGATCTTCCAAAAGGGGCCATACAACATCCGAGGTAAATTTTCCGGCTCCGATTGCATGTGTCCAATTCCGAAACACCGACGGGTGGGGTATTTTTTTATATAAACCTTTCCCGGTGGCAATCCAGACAATACCGGATGTATCTTTATATATGGATGATATGAAACCATTTTCCGCGAGAGATTGGCGGGTTATCTGATCCAGGGGCACCGGCCGGAATGTCTCCATATCAAACAGAAACAATCCCCTTGAAAAAGTACCTATCCATAATGTCCCGTCCGACGCCCTTTCGATCGCTGTTATTCTATTATACTCATGATTTTCCTTAAAATTTTTAACCGGCCGCCAAAGCCTTGCGGAACCATCACGCGGATTAAAACGCACCAGCCCGGTTATTGTGGCCAGCCACAGCATGCCGTTCTGGTCACTATATATATCTTGCACACCCAATCGGAAATTGTCTGACAGGGACTTAAGGAATTGAACATGACTGAAAGTGTCCTGATCAGGATTGTATAAATCCAGACCGCTATCCGTTCCTATCCATATATGCCCGTCTTTGTCCACATGGATGACCCGAATCATATCATCCGCCAGACTGTTTTTATTCAAAGTGTTATGCTTATAAACAACATGTGTACCCTGTTTTCTGTCATATCTGATCAGGCCGCTGCCGCTGGTTCCCACCCATAGGTTACGTTGCGGGTCTTCCGCAAGAGCGTTGATTCCCGTAACGGGATGGGTTGTTGATGAATCCTCACTTAAAGGTTGTTTTTCAAAATGATCCTTAACCGCATTATAGGTAAATAATCCTCCCGCGTTTGTGCCTATCCATAACCGTCCTTCGGCGTCTTTAAGCAAACATTTCAGATGATTGTCTCCAAGACTAAAAGGATTTTGGGAATCTTTTCGGTAGATTCTGAATTCCCGGCCGTCAAACCGATTCAAACCGTTACGGGTGGCTATCCATACAAAACCATGCGGGCCTTTTAGGACAGATGTAATAAAATTATCGGACAAACCCGCTTGTTGGCTAAGGTGTTCCAAGGCAGGTTTGATCTGCTGAGTATTAGGACGGTGTTGAGCGTTTAATCCCTCCCAAAAACAAGTTCCCGATATGAGCCATAGAAGGACCGGCACCATCCGAAGAACAAAGCCCCCTTGCCTGTTTTGATTAATCATAAGAAAATTCGACTTTCTTAGATGATAATTAGATATAAGTAGTATGTATCAAAAAGGGTTTAAACCGATTACAGCGGTTATATCCTGAAAATATTTCAATTAACGCATCCAAATTGGAAAATATTTCTCCCGATCGATATGCAAATTATAACTCATGTAAAATCAAAAAATTATCTTGCCTGATGCCAACGGATGATGTAACGTAAGCCAAACAATCACAGGATAACCATGTCACGACACCTTACGATTTTGGCCCTTTTTATTTTTGGGCTCGCTTCCCTGCTCTCCGCCCAAAACGGGGCATCGTTATACGAACAACTGCCCTTGCCGGAGCGCCAGACCAACGCGGACGGCGGCATAGCATTAGCCGGCCGCCTGAGCCCCATGGACCTGGACACACGGGAACAAACGGTTGTAAACGAAATTCTGTCGGGTAATGTCCCCGGATTCGCACGACACCTGAAGCCGATCACCTTTACCCAAAAAATAAACACCCGGTCATACACCGTGACCTTATTTGCCGTTTGTGATTACATGGCCATCGGCTCCGATGAAGATTACATGTACATACCGATGACACCTTCCACGGCTCAATACCTTGCCGACCGTTTTGATGGTTTGTTGCCTACCCGTAAAATCGTAGATATCATCTATAATCACGCTGATCGGCGTCTCTCTCCGCAACCCATTCCGCCATCACCGGAAATGACCACCGTTCCGGTATTTTTACAACACACGGATTCCATTCAAACGCAATTTCGTCGGCAGGGCTGGCCCCATGAGGCGGGCAGCATGATCGGCGGACATAAAAAGGATATTGTGATTTCCAATAAAATATACAGCACCGACCGCGATTATGACCGGGTGGTGATTTATGGCTGGCACCGCGCGCCGGGTGATCCCATCCAACCATTGTACAACGGCCATTCAGCCCGATACGCCGACTATTCCCACGGTGTTCGGATCATTTTGAAAAATGTCATCATCAATGGCGACACCCTGCGAATGGATAAAATATTAAAAGACCCCGTGTTATCCGTTTTATTAAGCGATGAAGGAACAATAACCAAAGCCTTTTATCCTCCGAATCCGGTTTTAACGGGGATGTCACCGGTTCCGGGTATGCCGGGTCCGACT
>RFFS01000047.1 GCA_003696775.1 Calditrichota bacterium | reverse complement strand
TTTAACAAACGCAACGGCGGACATATCGACCAGTTGCTTGGCAGTATCGGCGCGCAGCTCAACGCCACCACCTGGCTGGATCGCACCAACTATTACGAAACCATCCCATCGGAATACCTTGATCTGGCCGCGCAAATCGAAGCCGATCGCATGCGCAACCTGCTGCTGGATGAAGCGGATTTTGCCGCGGAAAAAACGGTGGTGCTCAACGAATACGAACGGGGCGAAAACGATCCCTATCGCGCCATGAGTAAAATGATGTGGGCCACCGCTTTTCAGGCCCATCCCTATCGCCATCCCACCATTGGCTGGCGCTCCGATATTGAAAACATGACCGTGGAACGCCTGCGCGGCTTTTACGACACCTTTTACTGGCCGGACAACAGCGTGGTTACACTGATCGGTGATTTTGATACCGCCAAGGCTCTGGACATTATTCATAACCGTTTCGGCGCTATCCCCCGCTCTCCCAAACCGATTCCCGAAGTGGACACGCGGGAAGACAGCCAACAGGGCGCCCGTCGCTTTTTATTAAAACGTCCGGGAAGCACGGGCATGGTGGGCATCGCCTGGAAGACCACCCGGGGTCTCGATCCGGATTATTATCCGTTGACTCTTTTACACAACATTTTAACCGGCGGTAAAAGCAGCCGTCTATATCGCGCGTTGATCGATACCAACCTGGCCACCCAGGTTCATATCGCGAACCATCCGTTGCGTTATCCGGGCCTGTTTATCATTTATGCCCACATCGATCCCGAAGTACGGCACGATCAGGTGGAAGAAATCCTTATAAAGGAAATCGAAAAAGTGAAACAGGAGGGCGTTACCCGGGAAGAATGGCAACAAGCATTGAACAACGTGGAAGCGGACACCATTTTTAACCGGGACGGTTCCTATTCCATGGCGGCGGAGCTAAACGAAGCCATTGCCGCCGGCGACTGGACATTTTACACCACATTCCACGATACCCTGCGCAAAGTGTCCATAGAGGATATTCAAAAGGCCGCGCGTACCTATTTGACGGAAGACCGCAGCACAACCGGCCATTTCATTCCCGTTTCGCAAGGAACGGAGACGCACCAACCTGAGGGAGACGCGTACAAGCACCAAGCATTAGGCTTGTGCCATTACCGACCCGAAGATGAAGCGCCCTCCGGTTCCGCCAACCGCCGGACAGTTGCACACACCGCCGTCACGGATTTCGCACATCGCCTGACCGACAGACGCATAGGCCCCATGCGTCTGTTACTGGCCAACGGTGTCGCGCGCGATATGATCACCTTTCGGGGCTCGTTCCCCGCGGGTAACATCCGCGCCAGCCACCCCACGCTGGCCCATTTAACGGCGGATATGCTGGACAAGGGCACACACGCCCATGATAAATTCGCTTTATCTCAAAAACTGGAGAACAGGGGGGCCATGATTTTTTTTCATACCAGCCCCCAAAATGTGCATATTTTCGGCCGTTGCCTGAAACGTGATATACCCGAAGTGATCGCCCTGTTGGCCGAAATGCTGCGCACACCGGCCTTTGACGCCGATGAACTGGAAAAGAGCAAAAAACAAAACGTCGGTATGTTTAAATTTTCCTTTGATAATCCGGATTCGGTGAGTTGGCGGCGGCTGTCACGCCACCTTTATCATGAAGGACACCCCAATTATTTACCCGACTTCACAACCTTGATCGACAGTCTCGATTCCGTAACCGCCGATGACCTGCACGCCTTTCATAAAAGTTACTACGGGAATCATGACATGATATTTATCGCCGCGGGCGACATGGCAGGCACCGGACTGGACAAGCTGATTGAGCAACACTTTGGCGACTGGCGGGGTGGACAACCGTTACCGGACATCCAGGAACCCCGGGACAAAACCGATAGCGCCTTTATTCCCGTGCCTATTGCCGGGAAAAACAGTATCAGCGTACATATGGGGCAACGAACCGGGTTAAGCCGCAATGACGAAGACTTTCTGCCTTTTCAAATTGGCAACAGCGTGTTGGGTTCCGGTTTCGCCGGACGGCTGATGTCCACCGTGCGTGACGAGGAAGGGCTCACCTACAGCATTTATGCCTCCCACACGGGGGATATCTATACCAAAGGCTACTGGTACACCTATGCCAGTTTTGAACCCGAAAAATTACAACAAGGCATGCGTTCCATTCAGCGGGAATTAAAGCGCTGGGTGGAAGAAGGCATCACACAGGAAGAACTGGAAAATGCCCAAAAACGGTTAAGCGGCCGTTTTAAGGTGGGCATGGCTTCAACCATGAGCATGACGGTACAAATGACCATACTGGCTCAACGCGGTCTGGATGCGGGATACCTTGAGCGTTATCCCGACATGCTTAAGGAGGTCACCCGGGAACAGGTCAATGCGGTATTGCGCCGCTATATCGATCCCGATAAGATAATCACCGTTGCCGCTGGCGCCCTGAAGGAATAAAACTGTTTAATTGTACCATAACCCCTTATCCGGCATCTACTGTATAAAAAAGGATTCCCATGGAACGTATTCTCCGGCAGCAGAAAAATGAGATTACCGAATATCATATCTACACGCGACTGGCTCGCTTATGCAAGGATGAGGGGAACAGAAAAACCCTTCTGGAGATCGGTGAGCAGGAAAGGGAACATTATGCCTTTTGGAGCGACATTACCGGACAGGAAACACCACCGGACAAATGGAAAATCCGGACGTATCTGTTTTTGACCCGAATATTCGGTTTATCGTTCGCGCTGCGATTGATGGAAAAAGGCGAATCCGACGCCGGTGCGTTTTATGACCGGATTGAAGCCACATATCCCCGGGCGTCGCATATGCGTAAAGACGAAGAAGATCATGAACAAAAACTGATCGGCCTGTTAAACGATTCCCGTCTTATATACGCCGGTTCCATTGTGTTGGGCCTGAACGACGCTCTTGTGGAATTCACCGGTACCCTGGCCGGCCTGACTTTTGCCTTTAACAATAATCTGCTGGTTGGAACCACCGGCCTGGTAATGGGTTTTGCCGCATCACTTTCCATGGCCGCCTCCGGTTACCTTGCCTCACGGGAAGAAGAAGACCATAACGAGGCCATCAACCCGGTCACCGCCGCGCTATATACCGGCTTCTCATATATTGGCACCGTGGCATTGCTTGTACTGCCCTATTTACTGCAAAACAATCCCTATATGGCTTTGACAGCCATGCTGAGCCTGACAGTCCTGATCATCGCCGGATATACTTATTATGTTGCCGTTGCCAAGGAATTATCATTTAAACGGCGATTTTTGGAAATGGCGGCCATTTCACTCGGCGTGGCGCTGATTTCCTTTGGCGTGGGCACGGTTATAAAACATGTTTTCGGTGTTGATATATAGAAAGGAAAAGCACGATGCTCCATTATTCCATAAAAGCCCAAAGCCGGGCGGGTGGCGGCGCCACGGCCACCGCCAATCAGAGCACCGTCCCTTTCGACGCTTCCGCTGAAAGGGACGCCACCTTACCGAATCCGGCCGAACTTTTGCTTACCGCGTTGTCCGCCTGCATTCTTAAAAATGTGGAACGATTTTCCGGCCTGCTGGGCTATCGCTATCGCCGGGCCGAAGTAACGGTGGAAGGCTGGCGTACGGACGCGCCGCCATATATGGCCCGGATTCGCTATGATATCCGTATTGATAGCGATATGAATGCGCGCACATTACAGCTATTACATAAAAACATCCTGAAGCATGGTACCATTACCAACACGCTGATGCGCGCTTCGGAACTGGAGGGGCATATCGGTTTTTGGGAACATAATCCTGACGACACGGAGGTAACGGATTGATACCGACAGCCATATCCGGCAAGCCCGTCAGTTGTTTGCGGAAGCCGGCCCCCACTGCGCCAGCAGGATGGCCGTCAACATCAATATCATGCCGCTCATTTCACGCAAACCCAATGGTTCGGCAAGCAGCACGGCGCCGAATAACACGGCAAAAACTGCTTCCATGGACATGATGATGGCGGTATCCGTCGGTGGCGTGTATTTTTGCCCCCAAACCTGAAGGGTAAAACCCACGGCGATACTAAATACACCGGTATAAACGATTGCCGGCGCTGCCTGCCAAATAGAGGGCCATTGAAACGACTCAAAGACCCAGGCACCCAAAAAATTCAACAAAGCTGTAACCAAAAACTGACCCGTCGCCAATTGTAAAACGGAAAGCCGTGTTACATACCGGGCAATGATCAGGACATGCCCCGCCCAGAAGAGGGCGCCGATCAACTCAAGTCCATCCCCGGGATTAAGCGATCCCGCCTGCGCGTCACGGTTAAGCAGATACAGCCCCATTACGGATAAGAGCGCCGCCACTCCCACCCGGGCCTTCACGGGTCGCCCCGTGAAGGCCAAAATCAGAGGAATGAACACCACATACAAGCCGGTGATAAATCCGGCGTTGCCGGCGGAAGTATAGATCAATCCCGCTTGTTGGAAAGCACTGCCCAAAAACAGGAACAAACCGGGCAAGGCGCTGTTACGCCAGACCTGGCCGGTCAGCTTTTCTTTTTTATACGACAACAGCAGCCACAGGATCAATCCGCCCAACAAAAAGCGCAGAGCGTTAAACACAAATGGCCCCACAAAACCGGCTCCGATGCGTTGCGCCACAAAACCGCTCCCCCAGATCAACGCCGTTAACAGGAGCAGCACGTCACCTTTTAAACGTGTGTGTTGCATTCTTTTCAGGGATTAAAAAAGGAAGCGGGAAGGGCCATCAGGCTTTCGATTGCCTCAATTCCGCGCGGTGCGGCGTCAGAAAGGTTTCGACGACCGTCTTCGGTTACCAAAATATCATCTTCTATGCGTACGCCGATGTTTTTATATTTTTCAAAAGCCGGATATACCGACTTTTTAAAGGCGACTCTTTCCTCTTCGGGAATCCATTTACCATAAATAGCATCGATTTTGTCAAAGATATCCGCGGAGACATAAATACCCGGCTCAACGGTCAGTACCATGCCCGGTTCCAGCAGGCGGCCACCGTGTCCGTCGGTCGCCAGATAGCTGCCGGCGTCGTGGGTGTCCAGTCCCAGCCAATGGCTTACGCCATGCATCATCCATACCCGGAACTGCCAATCTTTATCCGGATCGGTAATCAGTCCCAGTTTTTTCAAGCCCTCCTTCAACACTTTTGCGGCGGCTTTTCCAGGATCACCGAAACGCGCGCCGGGTTCCACAGCTTCAATACCCGCCTGCTGGGCCTTGAGCACTAATGTGTAAATATCCTTTTGTTCAGGTGAAAAACGCCCGTTTACGGGAATAGTGCGGGTAATATCAGCCGAATACATGGCATATTCCGCGCCGATATCCATGACAAGCATATCGTTTTCCGTCATTTGTCGATCGTATTTCTCATAATGCAGGATGGTGCTGTTAGGTCCGCTGCCCACAATGGATGGAAAACCGTCCCGTACGCTTCCCATATTTCGATACACAAAGGAAATCAGGGCATTCACCTGATATTCAAACAATCCCGGCTTAACATTGCGCATGGCCGCCCTGTGCGCCGCCACGGTGATATCCACCGCTTTTTCCAGGGCCGCGATTTCGGCGGAACTTTTTATCAGCCGCGCCTCTGCTGTTAACGGTTTCAGATCATGCCAGGTTCGCGGATAACGGCCCCAGGGTGACTGCAACCATTTTTGAATATCCGCTGCCAGCTCCTTGTCTTCAAACGGGAAATAGATACTGGACACTCCACGGCAGTTCTTTTTAAAAACCGCCTCAAACTGATCCAAAGGCAAAACCGTATCCGGAGCGAAACGCTCGTACATTTCATCCATGGAATAGGGGGCCGTATTCCAAACACCACTATGGGCATCGGGCAAACGGGTAAACAGGATAAAGCTCGGTCGGGTCCCTTTTTTAAGGAGCATGCGGCTTTCCGGACGATCATAGCCGGTGAGGTAAAAATAATCGCTGGCGGGCCGATAGGGATAGTCGATATCATTATTGCGCACAACCGTTTCCCCGGCACGCATCACTGCCACACTGTTATCTTCCATCATGGTAAGCAGTTTTTCTCTATGCCGTTTAAATTCATCTGCTTCAAAAAACGGGCGGGCGAACAACGGAAGGGTGATCAGTAATAAAAAATAAACGCGCATCGTTGGTCTCCAAATTAAACTATTGTAATTTAGGGGATAAGCATTTATGTTCAAAATTGCACCCCGGTTTAAAAAAGAAGGGCAGGTAAAAATGACACAAAAAAAATCTCTACCGATCAGCAGTTGGGATATCGTCTTTCCTAACGATGCCAATCCCCTGGGTACCATGTTTGGAGGCCGGTTGATGGCCATTATGGATGAGATGTCGGGAATCGCGGCTTCCCGTTATTGCGGACGTCCGGCGGTGACCGCCTCCACGGAAGCTTTTATTTTTTACAATCCCGTGCGTGTGGGCGACCGAATTGAAACTATTGCCCGCGTGGTATGGACCGGTACCACTTCGATGGTTGTGAAGGTGCAGGTTTTTTCGGAAAATCCGATCCAGGGGCGGGAACGCCGGCAATGCACCACGGCCCACTTCAATATGGTCGCCGTCGATGAGCAGGGCAAGCCGACGGCGGTGCCTCCCCTGCTTGTGGAAAGCGAAGAGGAAAAACGTGATTATGATGTAGCGGAAATCGTTAAAAACCAGGCGATTATACGTAAATCACAGGTTATGGAACGCAAGCAGAAATGAGATCATTTCGCGGGCGGTATGCGGGACATGGCTCTTTCCGTCAAGGCTAGAATGGTCAACGAGGGATTTACGCCGGGATTGGCGGATATGACAGAACCGTCGCACACCCACATATTGCGGTAACCAAACACCTTCAGGTCTTTATCCACCACGCCCTGACGCGCATCTGCGCCTATGGGACAGCCCCCCAAAATATGCGCCGTGGTGGGAATACCGAATAACGATTCCGTCATCAATGCCACCGGTTTCCCACCGGCTTTTCGGGCAAAAGTCCGCGCCAGTTCCCGTGCTTCCGGAATAAAGGCCGTGGGCGCCTTACCGGAAGTTACGGTTGAGGACAGCCGCCCCCCGCGACGCACAAAACGCAAAACACTGTCGCATGTTTGCATAAACAGCAAAATTTGAGTGGATTTGGCCCAATCCCGAACAAAGTAGGCGCGTGTATTTTCCAACGGGTGGCGCAACCAGTCTCCAACAATGGCCAAAGCCCGCACCAGGGCGTTTCGCCCGCTGACAAGCGGCGCCATAAAGATACGCCAAAAACCGGAACCGGCACTGTACCGCACAGGCTCCAAATGGCTGTGCTCATCCGTATGATAAATGGAACTGATGGCAACCCCTTTGCTGAAATCGATACTCTTATCGAATGTGGTTACACCGAGCAGACTTTCCGAATTGGTTCGGATTTCCCGTCCCACCATGGGCGAAAGGTTGGGCAGGGAACCTGCTTTAAGCTTTAACAACAGTTCCAGCGTGCCCAGCACCCCTCCGGCAAAGATGATATGCCGGGTCGTCAGACTTTTCTTCCCTCTTTTCCTTTCCCGGAAAAAAACGCGGTATCCGGCCGCGCCGTCTTCGGACAAGGGGCGCACATCACTCACATTGCATTCGGGGCGGATTTCAGCGCCGTATTTTTCGGCAAACCACAGATAGTTTTTATCCAAAGTGTTTTTGGCGTTGAAGCGACAACCCAGCATGCACCCGCCGCAAAAGGTACATCCCGCGCGTGGCGGGCCCTGTCCGTCAAAATAAGGATCGGGCACCGTTTGCCCCGCTCGGGCAAAGCATACCGCCACATCCGTGGGCCGGAACGCCTCCGGGCGCCCCTGTTCCGCGGCTATTTCCTTAAGGATATGATCACCGCGGGTCATTTTGGGATTGGGCGCCGTGCCCATCATCCGACGCGCTTCCCGATAAAAAGGCATCAGCTCCTTTTTCCAATCCGCCAGCCCGCTCCAGGAGCCGCTATTGAAAAAGGTATCCGGGGGAATAGGCAATGTATTGGCGTAAACCAGCGAACCGCCGCCGACCCCCACACCGCTTAATACCGTCACATGGCGGAAAAAGGTCAATTTGAATAACCCACGAAAACCGATTGCCGGCAGCCACAACCACCGTTTCAGATTCCAATTGGTCTTGGGGAAGTTCTTTTCCGTCAGTCGTCGCCCCTTTTCCAAAACCAGCACGTTATAGCCCTTTTCCGATAAGCGCATGGCCGAGGCGGCGCCACCGAAACCCGAGCCGATAATGATAAAATCATAATCCATGGGCTAAGATAAAAAAAATACCCCGTCAAATAAAATTGACGGGGTATTAAATAAACCAGTCGGATTCACATCGTTTTCTTAACGATTATTGCGCAACTCTTTTCGCATCCTTTTGCGAGCCTGTTTAATTTGGCGTTTGCGCACATCGGAAGGTTTTTCATAATATGCGTGCCGTTGCAATTCCCTGTACATGCCTTCCTTTTGCAAGCTCCGTTTCAGAATTTTCAGCGCTTTATCCACATCATTATTACGCACCATTACTTTCATTTTGCTCTCCTTATGTTTTAAAATACTACCCTTTGGCGCAGAAATAGTTCCGAATCGGTTCAAGGTAAAAAAAAACGGCGGTTCTGCATTGGAACCGCCGTTCACAATAGATACCTATATCACGTCACGGTTATTGCACATGCATGGTGCCGCGCATCAACACATAATGACCGGGATAGGTGCAGATATACATGTAATCCCCTTTTTCCGTGGGGGCCGTAAACGTTACCTGTGTTTTTTTGCCGGGTTTGGCCAACGGAACATGGGCCACTACATTGGGATCATCGGCAAAATATCCGGCACTTTCTCCGGCCGCGAGGCACGCCTGGGCAAAGGCATCCACATCCGTACCCGGCTTTAAAACAACCACATTGTGAATCATGGCCGGTGAGGTGGCCACATTATCCATAATCAACGTAACCTGTTCCCCGGCTTTAACCGTGAATTCTGTGGTGGCGTATTTCATTTCATTACCCACCGGTTGAATCGTTACCTTTTTCGGGCCGCTTTCACCGCAGGCGGCCAAAAAAACCAAGGTCGAAACAATCATTGCAAAGAATTTAAAAGAGCGCATTAGATACCTCCATTTTTTGTTTAAACAATGGAATTTAAAAGGTTTCCGTTAAGATGCAAAATTTTCCATGGATCATTGTCCGTTAAACCGCTCTGTGCTAACTTTGTTTAAAACAAACAGGAGGAAATAATGTCCGTCCAACAGAAAACACGGGAACAGATAGCGGAAAAGGATAAATGGAAACTCGAAGACATCTATGCCGACGATGCCCTTTGGGAAAAGGACTTTAATCATGTCCGGGAAAGCATCCCCCGACTTGCGCAATACAAAGGACGCCTGCATGAAAGCGCCGAAACCCTGGCCGCTTATTTAAAAGAATCGGCCGCTTTGGAAGAAATCATCGGCAGGCTGTATGCCTATGCCCATATGCGCAATGATGAAGACAAAACGGTCTCGCTCCATCAGGAGCAATACGATCGCATGGGCGGTTTGCTGGTGGAATACAACCAAACGGTTTCCTTTTTTGAACCGGAAATTCTGGCCATGGATGAACAGCACCTGCGTCATCTGCTGGAAAGCGCGACGGAACTGGCTGTTTATCGTCATTACTTTGACAATATGCTACGGGTCAAGCCCCATATTTTAAGCGAACAGGAAGAGCGGTTGATGGCACTATCCGGGGAAGTACGCGGCGCACCGGCGGACATCTTCAGTAACTGGGACAATGCCGATGTGGAATATCCGATCATTATGGATGAACAGGGTCAGGACGTCCGGCTGACCAACGCCTTGTACGGCAAATTCCAGCAATCGGCGGATCGCCGGGTACGAAAGGATTCCTATCTGGCTTTGCATAAACCCTATCTGGAACATCGCAATATGTTGGCGGCTTCGTATGGCGCCATCGTCAAAAGCCACATATTCAATGCCCGCGCCCGCCATCATAAAAGCAGTTTGCATGCCGCGCTGAACGCCAACAATATTCCGGTGGAAGTCTATCATAACCTTATAGAAACCACCCGAACCCATACCGCGCCTTTGCAGCGTTACCTTAAATTGAGAAAACGCATTTTAAAACTGAATGACGGTGTGTATGATTACGACCTCCGGGCTCCGCTGTTTAGCATGGAACAACGCTTATATAGTTGGGATGAAGCCCGGCAAATGGTTCTGGAAGGCGCCGCCGCCCTCGGTGATGACTACCGGCATCATCTTGAAAAAGGATTTAAGGAACGCTGGATTGATGTGTATGAAAACAAGGGCAAACGCAGCGGCGCCTATTCTTCCGGCACCTATGGCGTTCACCCTTATGTATTGATGAACTATAACGGAACCCTGAACGATATCTTCACCCTGACCCATGAAATGGGTCATGCCATGCATACCTGGTACACCATTAACAACCAGCCTTTTGTATATGGCGATTATCCCATCTTTTTGGCCGAAGTGGCTTCCACGGCCAATGAAGCGTTGCTGGAAAAATATTTGATCGACCGTGCAACGGACACCAAAGAGAAGCTGGCTGTGCTGAATACCACCCTGGACGGCTTTAACAGTACATTTTACCGACAGGTACTGTTTGCCGAATTTGAATGGCGCAGCCATCAGTTGGCGGAAGAAGGTCAGGCCCTGACTGCGGAGAAACTGAACGACCTGTTCGGTTCCATTTACCAGGATTACTATGGTGAAGAATTTACCGTGTTGGATGAAACCCGCGCTTTATGGAGCCGGGTACCCCATTTTTACTACAATTTTTATGTTTTTCAATATAGTACAAGCTTTGTGGCATCGGCGGCGCTGGTGTCCAAAATTCTGGAAGAAGGAGAGCCGGCCCGCGAACGGTATCTGAATTTTCTGAAAAGCGGTCGCAGCCGTTATGCCATGGATACCCTGAAAGAAGCCGGTGTGGATATGACCCGTTCCGAGCCCGTTTTACGCACAATCAAACGGATGGATGCCCTGCTGGATCAGGTGGAAGCGTTGTTGTAGCAGCGTCAGCGTCTTTTATTTGTTTCAAGGATTTTCACCGCCTGACGGGCGGCCAACAACAAAGGGTCTTTCACGGGCGCGAAGGGTGGCGCGTAGCTTAAATCCGCCCCGGCCAGGTCATGCACCGTCATTTTGGCCTGGAGGGCTACTGCCGCCACATCGATACGCTTGACCACGCCATCCCGACCGCCCATTTGCACGGTTAGCACTTTGCCGGATCGTTTTTCAAAGGCCAGCCAAACCGTCAGAGGAGCGCCACCCGGGTAATATCCGGCCCGGCTGCCGGCCGTGATGCAGGCCGTTTCGTAACCGGGTGCCCATTTATCCAATTCCGCAAGAGATAAACCCGTTGCGGCATATTCATAATCAAATACCTTAACCGCAATGGTACCGGTGATCCCTTCAAAACGTCCCGGGCGTCCCGTGGCGTTATCCGCCGCCACCTGTCCCTGTTTATTGGCCGTGGTACCAAGCGGCAGCCAGGTATAACGATTGGCAATCCTGTGTCGCGCTTCGGAGCAATCACCGGCGGCAAATACCCCCTGCACATTTGTTTCCTGACGAGCGTTTACCGCAATGGCGCCGGTACGTCCCAGCCCCACGCCCCCGCTACGCGCAAATGCCACATTGGGCGTTACACCGGTTGCGAGAATCACCAGATCGGTTTCTTCCTCCCCGCCGTTTTGTAACATCAGCGATGTCACACGCGACGCACCCACAAATTGCAATACCGTGTTACGCACCATAAAACGACATTCGTTTTGCAACAGAGTGGTCATAACGGCTTCCCGAATGGGTTCGGCGGCCATGGGCAACAGCGTATCGGCTTTTTCCACAACGGTAACGCGCAAGCCGCGTTTACGCAGGGCTTCGGCCATTTCCAAACCAATATAGCCGCTGCCGATGATATGGGCCTTTTTAGGTTTATTTTCCCGAATATAGGCATCGATGGCCCGTCCGTCACGCAGGGATCGGAGATAAAAAATTCCGTTTAAATCCGCACCTGGCGCGGCAATGGTTTGCGGACGGGCACCGGTAGCGATGATCAACCGGTCATAGGGCAGGTTAAACACCTTATGGGTGGACAATTCTTTCAGCCGTATTGTTTTACGGATAGCGTTGAACGACAGAGCCTCGTGTGCCGTCAACACCCGGATACCGGCCTGTTCAAAATCTTTTTTTGTACGGATCACCAGCTTATCGTCGGAAGGCACATCACCGCCTATCCAGTAAGGCAATCCACAGGCGGCAAACGATACGTCGTCTTCTTTTTGGATAACGCTGATGGAACAACGCGCATCGTTGCGGCGGGCACGCATGGCGGCGGACATTCCGGCGGCCACGCCGCCCACAATAACAATTTTTAGGGGCCGATAGGATGTGTACATGTAAATCCGGTTAAAACAGTGATTACAAATAAGTTACCAATACGGGCAATGCAAAACAATGGCGGATAGACACCCGATGCGCGTGGCTTATTCGCCGAAATAAAAGTTGAATATAAGATGCTTCAACCGCCGGGCCGGTTCAAAATCCGGTTTCAGATTCAGGGCATTGTCGCAATCTTTGAGAGCCGCGGCATAATCAGCCAAATCCTTATATGTAAGCGCACGCATGTAATAGGCTTCATACTGGGCGCTGTTAAGCCGCAGGGAATGATTTAGGGCCTGTATGGATTTATCCATATCGCCGTTCATGCGATAGGTTAGCCCTAAATTATTCAATGCCCTGAAATTGGAAGGGTTGTATTCCAGCGCTTTCTGAAAATCGGCGCGTGCTTTATCATAATCAGATTGTACAAACCATGCCATGCCGCGATGATTATAGATGATGGAACGTACCGTTTCGGCCAGGCGCATGCGTAGCAATCGACTGTACAATGCCACGGCTTCCGGTATGTGTCCCGCGCTGTGTTTTTGCAGGGCTTCGAATAACAGTTTTTCCGTTTCATTTTTAGGCTGAACCGCCGTGGAAAGTTTAAAGCGTAAACCGGGCTCAATTTCCTTATCCACATCGGGAATCAGTGTAAAATCTGGATCATCTTCCATTTTTTGCAACATGGATCGGCGCAGTTTTACACCGTGCGTCTGGACTTCGCGCTGGTAATCGCGTATTTCCTGAAAAATAACATCGGACAGGGTGAGGATGGCGTTCAGGGAAGCAAGTTTACGCTTTATCGGCGCGTTGAGCAGAGCGAAGTTGGCTTTGTAGATCAACTCATGTTCCACTTCGGCCCAGGCATCCTGTAAAATTGTTCGAAGCTGCACTTCCAGCACATTCCGGCTGTATTTCAGCGCCGTCAGTTCCTTTAGTTCCGGTACTTCCAACAACATATGTATGGAATCATAACCAAATTCACGAAAAGAATGTTTAAGCCCTTTATGTTCCACCTCGGAAACGGTAAAGGCGTTGATCAATATCCGCTCCACCTGATCGAGGTCTTCCAGAAAGGGACAAATGATACGCATCCCAAACAAGTCGGTTAAGACTGTTTTTTTTCGTTGGGACCGCAAGCGCATCAACTTTTCAAAATAGCTGTCAAAATCTTTAATACGGTATTTTATATCCGCGTTGATGCCCTGCGTTTTCAGCAATTTTACTATCCGGCGTTGTAAGCGGCGCAGCGCTTCTTCATAACCGGGCAGATTGTTTTTATACATTTGAAACAGCGTTTTTCTATCCGGAATGCGCATAAAAAATCCTTTGTGATGGCCTCGAACCAATGTACACAATCCTCAACAGGGGGGAAAGAGTCCCCCCTACAAAAAAAGCCCCGCCTTGGACGGGGCTTGTATTTTAAAACCGAAAAGATTTACTGACCGCTGCTATCGGCCGGGGCGGCCGGAACCGGTTTGGGTGAAACGGTAATGGTGCAGCTCGTTGTGGCGCTATCCGAACCGTCGGAAGCATTTACCGTCACCGTAAATTGACCGCTTTCCGTATCGGCGGGCGTCCAGCTTAATGTTCCGTCATTTGCGATGCTCATCCCGGCGGGGGCGCCCTGAAGGGAATAGGTAATGGCATCCTCATCCGGGTCCGTGGCATTAAATTTTAACGAAACCGCCGAGCCACCGACGGTTTCCGCCGAGGACGGACCTTCAATTTGAGGAGCGCGGTTAACATTATTGACCGTAACGGAAACAACCGCCCGGGTCTCATCCGTTCCATCGGAAGCGATGAATGTGATATCATATTGACCCGCCTGATCAAAATCGGGTGTCCACTCAAACTGGCCGTTGGAGAATGTGGCACCCTGGGGCGCGCCTTCCATGCTGATATTCAATTTATCGGCGTCTTCTTTGTCCGGGTCAGTAGCCGTGACCTGAAAACTCAGGGTTTTATTTTCATCCGTCTGCTGGCTACCGGGTACGTTCAGTTCCGGTTTGCGGTTGATATTATTCACCGTTATGCTGAAGGACATTTCATCCTTCAAACCTTCCGCATCGGTCACGGAAACAAGAATACCGTCGTAAACACCGGCCTGATCGAAGCCGGGTGTCCAGCTTATGGTTCGGCTGGCGGCGTCAAAAGAGGCGCCCTGGGGCAGGCCGCTTACCGTTACCGTAAGTTTACCCGCATCTTCCTTATCGGGGTCCGTGGCGTCCAGGGTCATTTTCCAGGGACTGTTTTCATCGATGGTTTGCGGTTCGACCCGTTTTAACTCGGGAGGCAGATTGACATTTTCCACGGTTATGGTCATGGGTTGCTTGACGGTAAATGCCCCGTCCGTTACAGCAAAGGTAACGGTATAAGCGCCGGATTGCTCATAGGTCGGCGTCCAGTTAAAAGTTTGGGTGGCGGCGTCAAACGAGGCCCCCGGGGGAAGGTTTTCGGCCTTATAAACCAATTTACCGGCATCTTCCTTATCGGGATCGCTGGCTGCGGCAAGGGTTACGGTCAGCGGAGCGTTTTCCTTAACGGTTTGCGCCGCTTGTTCGGGGAATACCGGTGTGCGGTTGACATGATTCACCGTTATGGGCACATCCCTGGTTGTTGTCAGCCCCTGGGGATCGGAGATACTGAAGGTAACGGTATAAACGCCGGACTGCTCGAAAGTCGGCGTCCAGGTGAATGTTCCGGTTTGCGGATCAAAAACGGCGCCTTCCGGCAGTTGCGAGGCAGACAGGGTGGTTTTCCCCGCGTCTTCCACATCGGGGTCTTTTCCACTAACGGTAAAAGAAAGCGTTTTGTTTTCATCAACCGTTTGCGCGGCGATGTCATCCCAGACCGGCGGCCGGTTAACATGATTGACAGTAATGGTTACGCTTTGCGATGCTTCGAGCGCGGCATCCTTAACCGTAAAGGTTAAGGGATACACGCCGGATTGATCGTAGGTGGGCGTCCATTCGAATACCGCGCCGTTCAGGGTGGCGCCTTCAGGCAATTTATCAACGGAATAGGTCAGATTGCTTTTGTCTTCTATATCCGGATCGCTACCCTGTAACTCAATCTTAACCGGTTTATTTTCATCGGTGGTTATATCGGTCAGCGGCGCCAGTTGTGGCGAACGGTTGACATGATTGACGGTGATACGGGCTTTTTGTGAAGCGCTTAAACCGGAAGGATCGGTAACCGTGAAGGTGATTTTATCATAAACCCCCGATTGTTCATAATTGGGTGTCCAGCGGAACGTTCGGGTGGCCGCGTCAAAGGTGGCGCCCACGGGCAGGTGATCGGCGGTTACGGTTAATTTGCCGTCATCTTCTTTATCCGGATCCGAGACCACGATTTGGAAGGAAAGAGAATCATTTTCATTCAGCGATTTGTCAGCAATGGCTTCCATTTGCGGCGCACGGTTAACATGATTCACGGTGATGTCCACCAATTGCGTATCGCTCAGCGCACCGGCCTGGAAAATGAATGTGATACCCTGGTATGTACCGGATTGATCGTAAGTTGGCGTCCAGGTAAAAGTGGCGCTTTGCGGGTCGAAAACAGCGCCTTCCGGCAGGTTTTCGGCGCGGTAACTCAATTTATCCTGGTCTTCTTTATCCGGGTCCTGACCTTTTAAGGTAAAGGTGATGGTGGTGTTTTCATCTGCCGTAACCGGTTTTACAGCGGCCAGAACCGGTTTACGATCCACATGGTTCACAACAATCGTGGCGCCGTCGCGCATTAAGGCTCCCGGAGGATCGGAAACGACAAAATCGACGGTATAGACACCGCTTTGCTCATAGGTAGGTGTCCAGCGAAAGGCGCGCAGTTTTTCATTGAATACCGCGCCATCCGGTAAATTTTCGGCATGGTATTTCAGTCGGCCTTTATCTTCCACATCCGGATCGCTGCCCTCGGGAATGGTGAAAGTTAGCATTTGTTCTTCATTAATGGTTGTATCGGGAATATCCGCCAACACGGGTGGCCGGTTTACATGCTTAACGATGATATCAAAAGTCGTGGAGCCCGTGAGATGACTTTCTGTTTTTTCTTCCACCGTAAGGGTAACATCAGGATAGGTGCCGGATTGATCGTAGGTGGGTGTCCATTGTATCTGCCCCGTGGAAGAGTCAAACACAGCGCCTTGCGGCAGGTTTTTAACTTTAAAAAAGATGGCATCCCCGTCGGGATCGGATGCTTCGGGAGTAATAGCCAATAATGTGTTCTCATCCACTTTCTGATTGGGAATGGCGGTGATCACCGGCGGATGATTATGGCGCAGAATAATGGTTCCGGAATCGGCGGCCACATAAACATAGACATCATTTTTCCAGCTTGAATAAATTTTGGAACGCGCCTGATAATGGCCTTCGATTTGCGGATGCGCGGGGTCTTCCACCCCGACGATGTCCAAACGTTTGCGCGTTTCGTTGGCCATAAAAACATTACTGCCGAACTTGAAAGCATCGAAGATATATCCGTCGGAAGGGACTTTGGCAATTAATTTGGGGTATGCTTTGTTGCTTACATCTATGATGGACAGGCCGTCTCCGCCGTTACTCACATAGGCAAAATTTCCTTCCACCTGCACCGTTTTGGCGTTACGCATATTAGCGAATTGCCCCAGGCGTTTAATTTGCGCCGGATTGCTGACGTCGAGGATAAACAAGCCGCCGGATTTATCGGCCACATACAGTGTTGTACCATCCAAAAATAACCCCCAGGCAAATCCGGGTGTATCAAATCGGCCTAGTTCCGCGGGATGCGCCATGTCCGTTACATCGTAAACAGCGATCCCCTGACGTTCTTCCGCTGTGTAAACATAAGGTTGGGCGGTCACCACCCACTGCACATCCCCCTTGGTGCGGATGCGCCCCACGGGTGTGGGCCGGGAGGGATTGCTGACGTCAATAATCTGAACGCCGTCTAACTCGCTGGATAAAAAGGCATGGTTGTCTTCCACATAACAATTATGCGAACGGTTTTCCGTGGTATAACTGCCCAGTTCCACCGGTTTGTGCACATTGCTGACATCCACAATTTGCAACCCGGACCAAATGTTGGTGATATAAAGCTTTTGATCCTGATAAAAGACGTTTTTTATACCATCCTCAGCCTGTTCACCGGAGATAAGACGGGCCGGTTTGATTTTCGCGATAAATTCAGCGCTGGCTTTTTGAGCCTTTAAAGACGCCCCCGACAGCAAAAAGATTGCCGCGGCAAGCATGATTCCCAAGGGAAAACGTGATTTCATATAACTACTCCTGTGAGGCATGGGTTTTTATTTATTTTTTATTGCGGGCAAGCGTAAAAATGATCGTCTCAATATGGTAATTTCTTTAGATTTATCGTTTGAAAGCCCACAGCTTTCTTTTTATGACACCTGTCTTTGACCATGAAATATTTTTATAGCTTCTGTTTCGAATAATATAGATAAAAATGTCAACATTGAAACGCTTTTTTTTATTTTTTTTGAGCTATGATCGATCGAAAAAAGCGATCCAGTTGCCTGGCCTGTGCTTCCCGAGAAAGTTCTTTAATATTCCCATGTGTTCCGGGCGTTATTTTTTCTGTACCCGTAATAATGCCATGCAGGCGGCGGGCGGCTGCTTCGGGCCGGGCCGGATCGAGTATCACGGGATGCCCGTATTTTTTCAGCAGACGGGCCGCTTCACCCTTTTCCGGTATCAAAGCTACGATCGGCTTGCATAGACGCAGGTACTCGTACACCTTGCCTCCTATGGTATTGACAGATCGGGGATGGGCGGGGTCTAAAATCATTACCAAGGCATGCATCCAGCTTAAAAAAGCCAATGCTTCCCGATGGCTTTTATAGCCATGTATGTTTACAACATCGGCACAGCCCGCCTTTTCCGCCAGTTGCCCGAGGTCCGGTACGCTTTGCCCCACATGATGAAACCTTATGCGTTTATAACTTTCCGGAAAATTTTTTTTAAAGGCGGCCAATACGTTAAACAACAGCATGGGATTGTTGATGTGAGAATAAAATGTGCCGGAAAAGGCAAGATGAAAAAAACCCTCCTCGGGGCTATGAGGTTGCAAATCGGTAAAATCATCTTCGTCATAGCCGTTGGGAATGAATCGCCAATTATTGGTATCCAGTCCCAGGGTTTGTAAATATTGAATCAATTCGGCACTGACACTCACGCCATGTTTCACTCCGGATAAAGCTTTGTATTCCAACACCTTATCACGCTTTTTATGCCAGGGTGTGGGATAAATTTTGAATGGGTTGATGGTCCAGGGATCGCGCATATCCAGCACGACGGGTAAAGAGGCTTTTTGAGCAAGATGCGCCGCGGTTTCGGCCAGTGAGTATGGCGGGGAGGTGATCATCACAATATCGAATTGTTCCCGTCGGCATAATTCTTCAATTTGCCCGGCGACGCGTGCGGACCAGCTTTTCAGGGAATCGGGTAAAAAAACAAAGGCGCCGATCCACCGTTGTATGAACCCGGGAACTATGCGCGCGCGTAGTTGGGCCAACCGGTGGGTTTGCCGATCGGCAAAACGTATAACACGTACATCGGAAGGGACTTCTTCAAGCAGGGTCGGGTCAACGGGCAGGTGCACCGGTTCCGCGGAAGTCAATACGGTTATTTCCCAGCCCAGACGATGTAAATATTTTACAAATTTGGTTATCCTTTGGACGCCGCCGCCGCCCACGGGAGGAAACAAATAGCTGACTATCAGACACCGGGCAGCCATTGCTGTTGTTCCAGGTCTTTTATCGGTTTATAGATCAATTCGAAATCATCTTCATTGTGTTCAAAATCGCGACCGGCGCATTCCACGGTAACCACGTTAAAATTATTTTCCACAGCCCGTTCAATCCAGGCGTCATACGCGCTGTTCAGTTGTTTCAGATAGGCGGGGTCCATGCTTTGTTCGTATTCACGTCCGCGGCGCTGGATATGGGTGAGCAGACGGTCAACCGGCGACCGTAAATACAAGATCAGGTCCGGTTTGCGTAAATATTCGACCATGGTTTCGAACAACTGGCGATAATTCTCATAATCACGATCGGACATCTGCCCCTGTTCATGCAGGGTGTGGGCGAAGATTTCCACATCCTCATAAATGGATCGATCCTGGATACAGGAACCGGGCCATTGGGTGATTTCTTTCTGGCTTTTAAAACGATGGGAAAGAAAGAATATCTGAAGGTGAAAGCTCCACCGCTTCATATCGCCATAAAAATCGGAGAGATAGGGATTGTCAATGACTTTTTCGTAATAGGCTTTCCATCCTAAACGTTCGCTCAGTTTTCGGGTTAAGGTTGTTTTACCCACACCGATATTACCGGCAATGGCCACATACAATTTATTTTTTTTGTTATTCATATACTTTTATTCAAAACGAAAGACAATATTGGTGTAAAAACGAACCGGCACTCCTTTAACCGTTCCAACTTTATAACGGAATTTTTTTGCGGCATTTAAGGCCAGACGATCGTGATAAGGGTTTAGGCTGCGCACAACAGAGGCCTCGGCAACCCGGCCGGTTTTATCCACAAGAGCACGGACAATAACCCGGCCCGACGCGCGGGGCGCGTCGGATGTGATGACCGGCGCTACTTTTTTAATAATCTCACTTTTACGACTATCCAGCACCAATTCCACAAAGGGTTGGTCATAATCAATGGCGGGTTGTACAGGCTCTTCATCGGACTGATCGGTTTCGTTATTATTCTCAACGGGCGTTTCCGAGGGCGTGGCATCCGCTACTTCCCGGTGCGTTTCTTCCTTATTAGGCGGGGGTTTTTCTTCATCGGCGATATTTGGCACATTCAGTTCCGGCTTAGCCACCGGTTTTCGGGTAACGGGTGTAAACACCGTACGGGTGGGATTCCCGGCAGGCTTGTTTGTTGCACTGGTCTCGGGTTTATTCCCGGAAGGGGTAACGGCTGCCGGTGCCGGGCTATTTCCGGCCAGTTGCAGAATATCGGGTCTTTGCTGCTCACGAGCTCCGAGAACAGGTTCAAAATCGACTACACCATAACGCGAATCATCCCGACCATCAAAGATGTGTTTATCAAGATCGGCGATGCCGGCATCGCCCCAGGCGTTATTTTCTGCCTTAATGGTTTTATTGGAATGATTATATATATCGTATTCCTCATTTCCGAAAATTTCATTCTGCCCGGTGGTATTTGCAGGGCCCTTTTCCAAATCACCAAAATTCGGTTGTGACAGGCTAAAGGTAATAACGCCGATTTGATTCAGGGAAATGATACATTTATGAAAAACCGGTCGGGTGCCCAGAGCCGTGATCACACCTGCATAACCGTTCTCGGAAATCAAAGTGTTATTTATTTTAGGACGTGCTTTGATCTCCACGGAGATACCGGCGTTGTAATTCAGACGTAGCTGACAATGGGCTATGCGCGGATTGCTTTTTTTTATGCTGATGCCATTATAGGCATATTCGACCTGGGCATAATTGATCAGGGAGGTTTCTTTCGGATTGAGCAGGCGGATTCCGTACCAGTCCCCCATCCGCGGTTCCTGCGTGGCCGAGGAAAACAACACCATATTTTGGGCATTGCCCTTAACACTCAGCACACCTTTCACGATGAGTTCACTTCGGGTTTTATCCACCCCGCCGCGTGTTTTATCCGTATTGGGTTTAAAATAAATTCGCGTGCCGGGCTCAATTTTAAGCAAGGCATGCGGCTCCACCACCACATCCCCTTCAATTATAATGGTGCCGCGCCAGGTTGTGGTGGACGTTATCCGCAAACCGGCATAGGTTACCTGTTGGGCGGATAACGACATCCCCGTTAAAAATATTAATAAAATTAAAAATCGATTCATAAGGCTGGTAATTTACACAAATAAAGATTTATTTACACTATGCGGATCCGTCCGGACCGGCAAATAAATCTCCCCGGTTACTCAATAGGTTCAGTCTGTTTTTACAAACTTGGCCAGTGCCGCCAGCAGGTCTTTTTCTTTAAACGGTTTGACAATAAAATCGTCAGCGCCTTCTTCCGCGGCTGTTTGGCGATGTTTCATGCCGGCCCTGCCGGTGAGTATGATAATGGGCAACCCACTTAATTCATCCATCTTGCGGACGGTGCTGATCAGTTCAAAACCGTGCATTTTGGGCATTTCCAGATCGGTGATCATCAAGTCCACGCCGGAGCCCTCTTTCACTTTTTCCAGGGCGTCTTCTCCATTGACGGCCTTGATGGTTTCAAAACCGTTGCGTTCCAAAATGGAGCTGACAAAATTACGCACGCTGTTGGAATCATCCACGATGAGAATACGCGGTTTGCGTCCTTTTACAACACGTACTTTGTCAATCGACCCACCGCCGCTTTCGGTTTTTTCAACGTCTTTTTCTTCCGCGGCTTTTTTATCTTCCGCGGCCACGGTGCGTATGTGCCGTGTGAACTTCCGTTGAATCCCGCGATCCATCGGCTTGCCAAAATACTGGTTCTCCACAAACCGGATCACCCGCGCATAATCGAGAATTAAAGCCACCTCGCCATTGGCCAGTATGGTACCGCCGGAAATATAATCCACATTTTTCAGATGCGACCCCAGTGATTTGATCACCACTTCACGACGACCGATAATTTCATCCACGCCCAGGGCCATACTTACACCGGCATCGAACAATACAATGGCCGAAAGTTCTTCACGGGATACCGCGTTTTCATCATCTTCGAAACGTAACACGGCGGTCAACGGAACATAAGGCAGCAAGCGCCCGCGCACCCGTAAATACATTTTATCATCATCGGTTATGATTTCATCGGCCTTAAAGCGCACCGTTTCCTGCACGGCTATAACCGGCACGGCAATGGTTTGTCGGTTTTGTTTCACCATCAGGGCATGTGAAATCACCAGGGTGAGTGGCACGCGTAAACTAAAAGAAGTACCGACGCCTGCCTCGGTATTTAAACGAATGTTGCCTTTTAATTTCTGTATCTGATGCGCAACGGCATCCAGGCCAATACCCCGCCCTGAGGATTCGCTTACATCGCTGCGTGTGGAAAATTCAGGATAAAAAATGTAATCCAGCAGCTCGGCTTCCGTTAATTTTTCCACCTGAGAGGCCGGGGCCAGTTCCCTTTCGACAACTTTTTCACGGATAGCATCCAGATTGATGCCGCGTCCGTCATCTTCGATATCGATCACAATCTGATTTTTATCCTGATGGGCGCGCAGCACCAATGTACCGGTTTCGGATTTACCGGCTTTTTTACGTTCCGCCGGGGTTTCCAGTCCATGATCGATGGCATTGCGGATAATATGTAATATGGGCTCCGAAAGCCCTTCCACCATGGCACGGTCCATTTCCGTATTATTATCTTCGATGATCAGATTGACTTTTTTCTTCTGCTTGCGGGCCATATCACGCACGGCGCGTGGATAGCGGTTAAACAACTGATCCACTTTAACCATACGGGCTTTCAGCATATCCGCATGCAGCAATTTACTGATCGACGCCACCCGGCTGATATTTTGCTCGAGCCCTTCGGTTAATTTATTCAAATCGGAATAGATCATATTAACCGACTGCACCACTTCCTTAATATTTGAGGAAATTGACGCCACATTTTTCTGGATTTTGGCGCTGTCTTGTTCACCGGCGGCAGCCGGGTCACGAGTCAGTGCTTCATCGATCATGTTTTCGGCGGAACGTATCTGTTTCTTTTCGCCTTCAATCTCGGAAAGCACTTCCTTCAGGTCATGCAGATTGGCTCCGAGTTGTGTCTGATTGATCATAAGCTCGGAAGCCATATCCACCAGTTTATCCATGTACTCCGTGCTGACACGAATAATATTTTCTTCATCCACGGGCGTTTTTTCAGACGGGGCGACAGATGTGGGACTTTCCGCGGACGACGGCGTTTCCATACGGGCGGAGGTATCGTAATTTTGATAAAGGAACAGCTTGTTGTCCAGTTCCGCCATGCGTTTTAAAAAGCCTTCTATCCGGTCGGACCCGTTTTCATTGATGGCATTGAGCAAGGCGCCCATTAAATCCAGGGCATTGAAAGCCGGATCAAACATTTCCTGCTTGATAAGCACATTTTTCTCTTTATATACCTGGAAGAAATCTTCCAGTTTATGGGCCAGGTCGCCGCAATTTTTAAACCCGGAAACATACGCGGAGCCTTTGATAGTGTGCAAACGGCGCAGAATATGACCGAGCAGCATTTCGCTTTCGGGCATTTTCTCCAGCTCCAACAAGTCGTTATTGAGCTGTTCCAGGATTTCCGACGCCTCCTGATAAAATATCCCGGCCATTTCCGTGGAACGGGAATCATCCGCTTCTTCTTCATGGCTGTCGGGTTCGTCTTCTTTCACCGCCCACATATCGGGGTCTAACTGTGTGATCAGCAAGCCGATTTTGGCTTCACTGATTTCACCGGAGGCGCTCAACACATTAAGCTGGTCGATCGATTCCTGTATTTTATCGGATAACTCGACGGTGTGCTTCACGCGCCCTTTTTGGATGGCTTCGGTCAGGACTTCCAGGGCATCGGTCAGTTGGGATATCTCTTTAAAACCCATCATCTGGGCGGCGGATTTTAACGAATGGGCCGCATAGCCCAGGCTTTCCGCGGCCTTAAGATTATCCGGATTTTTTTGCAGCTCCTTATTGGCGCGGACGATATCCTTTATAAAATTCTCGGATTCTTCTCGGAAGATTTCCTTTAACTCATCATCTTCATCGGCGCCCTCCGCGAACAGAGGTTGCTCTTCCGCTGTTTTGGTAAGTTTGGGATGCGCTTTCTCTTCTTTTTCCTCTGGCTGGTCTGTTTCCAACTCCGAAACGTGCCCGTCTTCTTCCCCGCCGATCACCACCACATCCAGCAAGGCATCCAGTCGATCGCACATCTCGACGGTGGAAGTATCCGGGTTGGTGATGGCCTGCTCAAGCATGTGCAGGGCCGCGGAAATCTCTTCATTCAGGTTGGGCGGATAGGCCAGATCGCTTTGCCCGAACATCTCCATAATGCTTTCCAGCGACGCGGCCAGCGCGCTGACATTTGAAAAATTGAGCATATGCGCCGCGGAGCGTATGGAATGGGCCGCATTTTCCATTTTGGTTAAGTGTTCCCGTTCTCCATCGGCTTCAAAGCGGGCGGCATGGGCGCGTAATTCTTCCAGAAAAACCTGTGTTTCTTCACGGAAAAGCGCAAGGTCGTCATCTTCTTCCGCTTGCGGTGCGCTTTCGGCCGGGGCCTCCTCGGTTACGGCTTTTTGCGCTGCTTCCTCCTGTGGGGCAATATCCGCTTCGGTCTCTTCGCCCGTTTCCGGTTGCGAAAGAGTTGATGCGGTTTCGGTTTCTTCGAGCACTTCCTGTAATACATCCACAATATCCGCGCAGGAAGCGTCCCCGGAGGCGTGCGCCAGACGATCCATAAATAAGCGACAGGCGCTAACCATCTCATCCATTTGTTCCGCGTTCAACGGTTTATCACCCTGTTCTAACAGAGTTGCCGTAAATTGCGCCAGTTGCGGCATTTCCAGTAAAATGAGATTATCATGCAACACGCGGAAGAAAGATTTTGTGGCGTCCTCATGCCAGTCGTCTTTAAGCCGGGTGTTCAGGCGATCCCATTGCAGGGCGGTTACTTCCCGCAGGGCCGCGAAACTTTGTTCATCTTCAACACCGAATGCGTCACTCTCTTTTTCCAGTTGATCCAATCCGTTGATTAGGTCGGTCCAATCCATTTCCGGGAATGATGCCTGGACCAGCTTTCGCCAGATTTCCTGCCAGGTATCGGCGGCTCTTTGGTCTTCCTTACCCATGCGTTCCCATAAACGATGCATGCGCGGGATAAATTCATGTGTAAAATGTACCGGGAAAAGAAAGGTGTTTTGCGCACAGCTTTCCAGAATATGCCGCACACGGCGGTCACTTTGGGCATCTTCCGCGCGGGCTTCCACCAACAGCGGTATCATATCCTTAAGCCAGTCATGCCCCAGAGTGCTTTCAAATGGCATGGTTTCCACCTGGTCATCCGCTTGTTCCCCGATGGCGTTTTCCGGTGGACTTTCCGGAGTTTTTTCCGGTTGTTCTACTTCATCGGTCGAGGCCTCGGGAACTGTATCCACGGTTGCGACAGGCGTGGCTTCAATCCCGGTTTCTTCCGGTTTTTCTTCCACTACCGGCGTGCGCATGATTTCCTCAAGCGCATCAAGATGTTGGCGAACGGCTTCCACACACGATGACGCTGTGTCCTGTCCACCTAATAATTCCGGTTGTTTTAAATCTTCAAGCAGAGCATCCAAACGGGTGTTTAAACCGGCCGCAAACAAACCGTTTGTCATCCAGCTTTCAAAGCGGTCTATAAGAATTTGAGCCACGTATTCATAGCTTTTGTAGCCATGAATCATGCTGACTTCCTTAAAGCCTTTGGTTACCTTAAGGGGCAACGACCAATATTCGGCTGCACTGACCTTATTCAAAGCAGCGGTCAATTCCCCCAGCCAGTCATCCACTTCGGATTTAAAATAGGCTTGTAATAAATCATCAATGTTATCCGCTTCGGGGACGTTGGCAGCCTTAGGTTCTTCGGTAACCGTTTTACCGGGATGGCCGACCACATCCACATTTTGGACAAATCGCTCAAAAAGTTCCGGTTCCTGCTCTTCAAACTGTTTTAAAGCACGGGTCAAAGCCGGGATATGTCTATCCAGGTCCAGATAAAAATCGCTCACGTTTGCCATGGGTGGGGATACCAGGGGGCGGGTAGCTTCAAACATCGCCCTGGCAGTTGGCGCAAGGCGCGGTATTTGAGAAGTATTTTTTAGATAATCCGCCACATTTTCAAAAAGACGGCTGTAGGCTTCCGCCCGTTCTTCGCCACTCCATTGGCTTTTCAGGCGGCGCCGGCTCTCTTCGAGAATAAATTCGGAATAGGAGAGATGCGGCTTTTGTTTCAGTGCCTGTTTAGCGTCATCCGCGTCAATGGGACGCGCCATTTCCATGAATTCTTCCAGTTGTTTTTCTTTTTCTTCTTCCCCGAATTCAACGCGGAATTGGGCCACTATCTCCTGAATTGCCGCCACGCTATCCTTGTCTTCCATCATCAGCGCGTACAAATTGGTAAAATCCTCAGCGGCCATATCCAGACCGGCGTAAGCCTGATCGGGCGTTAAATCCGATAAACGCTCATACACATCAAACAATGAAATCGCCAGATCATTGGTATATTGTTGACGCGCGACCTTTTCCAGGCCGTTGATAAGATTGCCTTCCTTAAGCAGATATTGTCCCAGTTCCCGCAATAAATTCACTTGGGATTCGGCAATCTGACTTTCCAATTTTTTTAATGATTGCTTGAAAAATTCAATCAGGTAAAAATCACTAAAAGGGATTTCCGCCGTTTGGGAAAACTCCATGGCATCCTCTCTTATTCTGATAATCTGAATTTTTGAACAGCCTGATTAAGCTGTTTGGATAATTTTTCCAAAGACAGGGCGGATTCCTTGGATTTCTTGGCCCCATCCGCAGTTTCCTTGGCGATACCGGCAATATGCTCCAGAGATTGTACGATATTTTGACTGGATTGCGCCTGTTCTTCCGTCGCTTTGGATATATCCACCGTCGAGCTGGTGGAAATCTCAACCGAATCGAGAATTTCTTTAAGTGCTTCCGCGGCGCCATCCACCAAACGGGTTCCTTCTGTCACTTCCTTTTCACCGTTTTCAATGGCTTTCAGAGTTTGTGACGTGCCTGTCTGAATGTCATCAATCAGGTCGGAAATCTCTTCGGCCGCTTTCGCGGAACGTTCCGCGAGGTTTCGGATTTCATCCGCCACAACAGAAAATCCGCGTCCCGCATCCCCGGCACGCGCCGCCTCTATGGAAGCATTGAGCGCCAACAAATTGGTTCGACTGGCAATTTCACTGATAAAGTCGGTAATTTCACTGATACGCACGGAGTTGTCGCTCAAGGTGTTCATTTGCCGGGACACCTCCTGTACCGACTTACGTATGCGCTGCATGCCGTCGTTCGATTTACGGACGATCTCCTCACCACGCCGGGCCACCTCGATGGCTTTTTTGGCTGCTTCCGAGGCCCGTTGCGCATTGCTATTGGTGTTGTTGATCAAGTCGGCCATTTCACGGGCCAGCTTACTGATATGGTCGGTTTGAGATGCCTGAGATTCCGCACCGTGGGTCATTTGTTCCGTGTTGCGTAATATTTCTTCCGTGGATGTCGCCACCTGCTCGGCAGCCTTTTTCACATCGCGTATCAAATGGCTCAGGTCGCTGATCATGATGTTAAACGAATCGGATAGCGCGCCAAGGGCATCCGCTGTTACTTCCGCCTGCTGCGTGAAATCACCATCCGCGGCGCTGCTGACTATTTTCAGCAGTTCCTTGATTTGTTTTTGTATTTTTTCCTGTTCTTCTTCAAGAGTCTTGTTTTCCGTCCAGTTACTTTCCAGTTCCTTCAACTTAGGATAGAGTTCCGCGCAGTAACTATCTTCCTTATGCGCGGTAAATACCGACTTACCTTCCTTAAGCAGATCGATATTTTTTTCCACATCCTGCAAGTCATTGTTAAAATGATTCATTTCCACAATTAATACAAACAACGAAATCAGCAACAATAAAACGATAATTATCGCTGGTACGGCAAATGATTCCAGTACCGTTTCGCCAACCGAAGTTACACGCGCGGTAACAACCAACAGCCCCTTATCACCCATGCCGGCCATGCGGCCCACGGCATATAGCAGAGTTTTACCGTCATTTTCTTCAAAACGAATAAACACGGAATCGGTATTGACGGCGCGACTCATTTCCGTCCAGTTGTCAAATTCCTTGCCAATGACATTTTCTTTGCCGTCCACCGCTACCAGCGTCGAGACATTTCCCTTGAGCCGTACAATCCGGATTTGAAGATTTTCCAGGCTGTGCTCATCCAGCCCCATGCTTTTTTTTGCCGCCTGTAATTGCTTATTCACCCGTTGATAATAAGGTGTTCTGAAATCCTCTTTCGTCTGGATTTTTTCCAGAGCATTCACATCCAAAAGAGCCGTGACCGTCTTTATTGCCATGCGAATGCCCTGAGCTTTTTGATTCAGCATCACTTCCCGGCTATGATCACGTTTCCAATATCCCCAGAGTGCCACAATAACCAGGGTTACCGGCAGCATGTATTTTAAATAGCGGGTGATAAACTTTTGACTCGATTTATTCATTATACCCTCTTTAATAACTATAACGGGCTAATTCTTTGGATTTAAAGATTACCCCCAAATCCAAAAGGAAAATACGCCCCAAAACGGCGTCATCGTAATAACCATGTGTGTAATTTATCAGGTTTAACGGCATCTCACGGGTTGGTATTTCGATTTTATTATTTTCTATGGGTAGCACATCATGTACCTTGTCCACCACCACCCCCACCGAGAGATCCTGATTTTCCATGACAACAACAAAATCCGTTTGCTCTATTTTTTTGGGCGGCAAATTGACAAATGTACTTATATCCACCAGCGAATGAATCTGGCCGCGCAAATTAAACAGACCGCGAATCAATACGCTGTCCACATTGGGCACGCGTGTATATTTCGGTAGCAGCAACACCTCGCGCACATGGCTGACTTCCACACCGAAATAGTGACCGGAAATGCATAAAATGGAATATCGGTAGGAAGTATTTGCGTTTCCGTTGGCTTCATTTTGCATCGTATGGTGTATGTCCTGTTATTTCGCAAGCGCTTTTACTTTTTCAACCAGATCATCATCTTTAAACGGTTTGGGTAAAAATTCTTCCGCACCCTCTTTCTTGGCGTTTTCAACCATTTGCGGCGAATCTTTCCCGGAAAGCATAATGACGGGTATGCCCTTGGATGCCTTTATGGTTTTCAGGATTTCAATACCATTGATATCCGGCAGCATCATATCCAGAATCACCAGCGCCGGGTTGACACTGTCCAGCTTACTGATGCCTTCTTTGCCACTCACCGCTGTTTCGATGATATAATCTTCATCTTCCAGGGCGATTTCAACCATTTTTCGGATAACAAGACTGTCATCGATCACCAGAATTTTTTTGTGATCGCCCGTATCGGCAGGTTCGGCGGCAGGGGCCTCCACAGCCGGCGCGACGGGCTCGGGCGGCGCCATATCCGTTAATTCCGTGTCAAAATTCAGATCGTCGCTTAAATCCGGCTGTTCTTCGGTAGGAATATCGATTACCAGTTCTTCTTCCGCTTCCCCGGATTCCCCAGGTGTTTCTTCTTCCACCGTCAGATCGCTTTCTACCAACAGCTCCTCTTCCGTTATCGGGGTATCGGTCATTTCCGTTATTTCCGGCGCTTCCGTTTCTGGCGTGGCGGCTTCCGCTACGGGTTCATCCTCAACGATTTCCTCAAATAGGTTTTCTTCCTCGGGAGCTTCCTGTTCCGCTTCCTGCTGAACAACTTCCGGTTCGGGCACACTTTCCGCCACGGGCGCTTCCGATACTTCCGCCTGCGCGGACTCGGCTTTTAGCAGACTGTTTTCCACCAGTAACGCCAGGGCGCCGTCAATTTCGTCCTTCTCCGATGCCAGAATATCTTTAATTTCATCGGCGCTGTTATTTTGCGTCACCAGGAAAAGAACCTTCCAGGCCACATAAGGTAATTTTACCGACCTTATCAATTCATCGATATTGTTTGAGCGGCTATATAGGGTCTCCACGCCAGCTTCCTTTCCCTTTAATATACTTTACAGACTGATAATTTTTTCCGCCAGCTCCAGATAAGCAATGGCGCCGGGCGCATTGATATCATAGAGGGCCACCGGTTTACCGTAAGCCGGTGCTTCGGCTACTTTAGCATTTCTCGGTATTTTTATATCAAAAACAAGATTTTTAAACGATCTTTTTAATTCATCCGCTATTTCACGGCTTTTTTTAAGCCTTTTATCGAATAATGTAATCAGAATACCTTCTATACGCATTTTAGGGTTATGTTTTTTCGATATATTGCGTATAGACTGCAAAAACTTACCCAACGATTTTAAGGCATAGAATTCACATTGCACCGGTATAATCACCGAATCAGCGGCGATCAGACCGTTCATCGTTAAAGTACCGAGATTGGGCGGGCAATCCAACAAAATATAATCATACACCTTTTTATAGGGCTTTAATATGTTTTTCAACATTTTCAGGTTGAAGGCGTAGGTATATAACGCCACTTCGTCCTCTTCATCTTTTATGTTGGAGGCCACAATTTCATAATTTCCCAATCCGATATCAATGATGGCTTCCGACAACGGCACTTTATCTTTAAAGATATCCAATATGCCGGCCGGAATGTCATACGGACTAATCTGGAATGTTTCGGCTACACTGCCCTGAGGATCCAGATCAACGATCAGCGTTCTTTTATTAAAAATAGAAAAGCTGACACCCAGATTTATAGCCGTTGTTGTTTTGCCCACCCCGCCCTTTTGGCTGGCGATGGCAATGATTTTGCCCATGTGCCCGCCGTTATTTCATCATCGGTATCTTAACACCTTTTTCCTTTGCACAACGTATCGCTTCTTCGTAACCGGCGTCCACGTGCCGCATAACCCCCAATCCCGGGTCATTAGTCAAAACAGCCTCGATCCGCGCGTCCATCGCTTCGGAGCCATCGCACACAAGAACCTGCCCGGCATGCTGGGCATACCCCATGCCCACACCGCCGCCATGATGAAAACTCACCCAGGAAGCACCGGAAGCCACATTGCTCATGGCGTTTAACAACGGCCAGTCACTGATGGCATCGCTGCCGTCTTTCATCGCTTCCGTTTCCCTGTTGGGAGAGGCCACCGAACCGGCATCGAGATGATCACGACCGATGACAATCGGCGCCGATATTTCACCACTGCGCACCAAAGCGTTGATAGCCAGCCCCATTTTGTGCCGCTC
>RFFS01000046.1 GCA_003696775.1 Calditrichota bacterium | reverse complement strand
GGAGAATTTGTTTACGACCATCCGTTCCTGTGGGGTTCCAAGCGTACCGGTCCCGATCTGCACCGCGTGGGCGGTAAATATCCGGATGCCTGGCATTATAACCACATGAAAGACCCGCGCCTGATGTCTCCGGGTTCCATTATGCCACCTTATCCGTGGTTACTGGAAGACACCATAAACGAAGCCGATATTCCGGCTAAGATTCGCGCCATGCAAGCCCTGGGCGTTCCTTATCCGGAAGGCTATGACCAACAAGCGGTGACCGACTTGAAAACACAGGCCACCCATATCGCCAATACCCTTAAGGAACAAGGGGTTCAAA
Source organism: Calditrichota bacterium (assembly GCA_003696775.1). Classification (GTDB taxonomy): domain Bacteria; phylum Calditrichota; class Calditrichia; order Calditrichales; family J004; genus J004. Next base: position 26,409 of record RFFS01000046.1, on the reverse strand, counting down.
CCGATTCCGATAAGGAAATCATTGCCCTTATTGCTTATTTGCAGCGCCTGGGCACGGATATTAAAGGGCACAATGTGGCCGCTCAATAAGAAAGGAAACAGGTATGATACGCCATGTTCTTGAAAGTATAAACGGTGTGGGTATTTTCCCGGTTATTTCGTTGATCGTATTTTTCACGATCTTTGCCGGCGTTACGTTTTGGGTAGTGACCATGCCCAAAAACAAAATACGGCATATGGAAGAATTACCGTTGGAAGATGGCTCTGTAACCAAAGGAGATTAAATATGTCTAAAGCTGATGGAAAACTTTTGGATCACAATTATGACGGGATTCAGGAGCTGGATAACAAATTACCCCCCTGGTGGTTGAATTTATTCTATATCACCATTGTATGGGGTGTTTTATATTTGCTCTACTACCATGTTCTGGGTATCGGCGATCTGCAAATTGCCGAATACAATAAATCCATGGACCCGAACTGGCAGCCGAACACCAGTCAATCGTCCCTGCTCCCGGAATATCGCTCCCCCATGGCGCAACCGGGCGCGGAAAGCCCGCAACCGGCAGCGGAGCCGGGCGGCGCGGGCAATGAACCGACGATGGCGGCCACGGAAGAAAAAAAGGAAGAAGAACCCGCCAAAACCTACGAGCAAATCACTGATGCGACCCGTCTGGAAGCCGGTCACCAGACCTTTCTTAAAAATTGCGCTGCCTGTCACGGGCAAAAGGGAGAAGGGATCATTGGTCCGAATTTGACGGACAACTACTGGCTGCACGGTGATGGCACGTTTAACGCGGTTGTAAAGGTCATACAGGAAGGGGTACCCGCCAAGGGCATGATTTCCTGGAAACCGGTTCTACCGGAGAAAGAGCTGTTAGAGGTAGCCAGCTATATTATGACCTTACGCGGCACCAACCCGCCCAACGGCAAAGCGCCACAGGGTGAAAAATACGGAGAATAATGATGAACCAGGATCCCGCTGATAAGCAGGCTCAACACGAAAGCTTTCGTGATCATATCGCCACGGTAGATCAAAAAGGAAAGCGGATTTGGATTTATCCCAAAAAACCCAAAGGGGCGTTTTATAATGCCCGCACCTACTTCAGTTGGTTTTTACTGGCCCTGTTTTTTACGGGGCCCTTTATCCGCATCGGCGGCCAACCCTTGTTATTACTGAATTTTCTGGAAAGAAAATTCGTCATACTGGGTGTGGCATTCTGGCCGCAGGATTTCCACCTGTTTTTATTGGCCATGATCACTTTTGTTATATTTATCGTGCTGTTTACAGCGGTCTTTGGCCGTGTTTTTTGCGGCTGGGCCTGTCCGCAAACGGTATTCATGGAAATGGTTTTCCGTAAAATCGAATACCTGATTGAAGGCGACGCCCGGCAACAGAAAAAACTGAACGCCATGCCCATGAACGGTGAAAAGTTCTTTAAAAAGCTGCTTAAGCATGTCATTTTTTTCACCATAGCCTTTTTAATAGGCAATTGGTTTATGATGTATATCTTAGGCAGCGAAAAAGCGATACAAATCATTTCCGAACCGCCGTCGCATCATCTCGCCGGCTTTATCGCCGTTCTTGCTTTCAGCGGGGTCTTTTATTTTATCTTTTCCTGGTTTAGGGAACAGGCCTGTGTTATCGTTTGCCCTTACGGACGGTTTCAGTCTGTTTTACTGGATAAAAGCTCGATTGTGGTTTCCTATGATTTTAAACGGGGTGAAAAACGGGGCAAAATTTCCAAAAAGAAAACACCGCCACCGGATCAGGGCGATTGCGTGGATTGCAATCAATGCGTGGAAGTGTGCCCCACGGGTATTGATATCCGTAACGGTACCCAGTTGGAATGTGTGAATTGCACCGCCTGCATGGACGCCTGCAATGCCGTTATGGATAAAATCGGCAAACCGCGCGGCTTAATTAAATACGCCTCATATAACGCCATTGCTTCCGGTGATCATCGCGTCTTCACGCCAAGGGTCATTATTTATTCCATTATCCTGACCGCTTTGATCACCCTGCTCACATTCCTGCTCTTTACACGCAGCCCGTTGGAAACAACCATTTTGAGGGCACCGGGCACGTTATATACGGTACAGGACAGCGCCCACATAAGCAATATTTATACTGTGGAAGTGGTCAATAAAACATTTTCCCCCCTGCCCGTTCATTTTAAACTGGAGGGTATGGAAGGACAACTGCAACTGGCCGGTTCCCAAATGGTGGTGCCCAAGGCTTCCATCGCCAAATCCGCCCTGATTGTAACGCTGAACCCTAAAAATTTGATACCCGGACGGAATAACATCGAAATTAAGGTACTGGACGATAAGGGCAGAGAAGTGGATGCCGTAAAAACCAGCTTTTTAGCGCCGGAGAATATTGATGAACTCAAAAAATAATTCATCCGAAAACAAAAGCTGGCCCTGGGGGATTGCACTCTTTTACACCTTTTTCGTATTGGCTTTGTTGGGCGCGTGGTATTTCAGCTCTTTGCACAAGCCGGACTTGGTGGAAAAGGATTATTACCGGCAGTCCATCCGGTATCAAAAAACAATTGACGCCATAAACAATACACGGGCCCTGAAAGAACCACCCGTTATCCAATACGATACACAACAACACAACCTGCTGGTGAAGCTACCGCAAACATTTCAGAAAAAATCGGTAAGCGGTACATTGCATTTTTTCCGCCCTTCTGACTCCGGTTTGGATTTCAGCAAGCCTTTTCAGCCCGATAGCAGCGGTCGGATGATTGTTCCCATACCGCAGTTATATAAAGGTAAATGGAAAGTGCGGCTTTACTGGCGGGCGGATAGCACACACTATTATTTCGAAAAAATTCTCGTGATCTGAGATGATTACGGCGCTTGTTTTGGGCATTGTGGGCAGTTTGCATTGCGTGGGTATGTGCGGCCCGATTGTACTGGCTTTGCCACACAATACAACGCATACTTTTTCCCGCTTTTTATCCGGCCGGCTCACTTATAACAGCGGTCGGATTATCACATACGCTTTGTTAGGATTAATATTCGGCTCCCTGGGGCACCTGATTGCCCTGGCGGGCTTTCAGTCCACGCTATCCATTTTCCTTGGGGTTTTGGTGCTTTCTTCATTGTTTTTACCCCTGGAGACAAGCTTTGCGGTATTAACACGTTCCCGCTTGTGGCGCTCCACCATAGGGGCCTTGTTTCGTAAACAAAGCCATGGGGCGCTGTTAGGCATCGGCTTGCTGAACGGTTTGTTACCCTGCGGCCTGGTTTATACGGCACTGGCTGGCGCCGCCGCTTCTGGAGACGGACTTTATGGAGCGGGTTTTATGGCAGTATTTGGTCTGGGTACTTTGCCGGCGTTGCTCATTGTGGCACTGATAGGTCGCCGCATATCGCCTTCTGGCAGGCCCTGGCTGCGCAAAGCGCTCCCTTTCGCGACTTTTGTATTAGGTGTATTGTTAATATTACGTGGCATGTCGCTGGGCATACCATATGTCAGCCCCAATCTGGAAATGCAAAAAACGGAACAGGGCCTGTTTATTCCCCATTGCCATTAGGCGGGCAGTTCTTCGATTCCCAATTCCGACATCTTTCGATATAAAGAGGAAACACCGACTTTAAGCAAGCGTGCGGCTTCTTTTTTATCGCCACCGGTTATGCGCAAAACAGAAAGGATGTGTTTCCGTTCAAAAAAACGGACAGCGTCTTTCAGGCCGACAGGCTCCTTGTTTTGATCGGCAAAAAAATGCGGTAAATGATCCACGGTAAGCGTGGTATCATCACAGAAAATCATTGCCCGTTCAATCACATTTTCCAACTCACGCACGTTACCAGGCCACTGATAACTTTGCAGGGTGTGTAGCACTTCCGGTGTGGCGCCCTGCACATTTTTATTCAAATCCCGGTTCATTTTTTCGATAAAATAAGCTACCAGCAACGGAATATCTTCCGCGCGTTCCGACAGGGGCGGCACGTCTATTTCAATCACATTCAGTCGAAAATACAAATCTTCCCGGAAGCGGCCCGCCGCGATTTCTTCCTTAAGATCACGGTTGGTGGCGGCAATGATGCGCGCCCGCACGGGCAAGGGTTTGGTGGCGCCCACCGGTAATACTTCGTGTTCTTCCAGTACACGCAAAAGTTTTACCTGTAAATTGACGGGAATGGTGCTGATTTCATCCAAAAACAGCGTGCCGTTTCCGGCTACGGTAAAAATACCCTCTTTATCGCGTATGGCTCCGGTAAAAGACCCGCGTACATGACCAAACAATTCACTTTCGATCAAATTTTCGCTGATGGCGCCGCAATTGATGGCGGTGAAGCCCTTATCCACTCGGTCGCTGTGATTATGGATCAACCGGGCTATGACTTCCTTGCCGGTACCGCTGCCGCCGGTAATCAAAACATTGGAGGGTGTTGGCGCGATGCGCGTAATCAGGCTTTTAATATGCCGCACCGCTTCACTGCGCCCGATAAAATTATAGCGATCGCTTTGAATGGCCCGTAATTCCTGTTTCAGGCGGTTATTTTCCAGAGTCAGTGCATAACGTTCCAAAGCCTTTTGGGTAAGCTGCAGCAACTCTTCCTTTTTAAAGGGCTTGGTGATAAAATCATACGCCCCTTTGCGCATGGCATCCACCGCGTCTTCAATGCTCCCGTGTCCGGTGATAATGATAAATTCCGTCATGGGATATTCTTTTTTAACATGTTCCAACAGGGCCATGCCATCCATGTGCGGCATATTTTTATCGCTTATGACCAGGGCAAAGGTTTGTTCGGCCATTACAGAAAGCGCCTGACGTCCGTTACGCGCTTCGGATACCGTATAACCTTCCCGGGTTAAAGCGCGTTTTATGCTATGACGAATAACCTCTTCGTTGTCCACCACCAGAATATGATATGTCTGCTTTTCCATTTATCACACCGTTGGAAGTTCTATAATAAAACGTGCGCCGCCAGAGGCCCTGTTTTCCACGTGAATCGTTCCGTTATGGGCATCGACGATTTGTTTGCAAATGGCCAGTCCCAAACCGGTACCAAAATCCTTATTGGAAAAAAAGGGGTTGAATATCTTATTGATATCTTCTTGTTTTATCCCCGGGCCGTTATCTTCGATAATTATGGACAATCTGTCCGGTGTGTGTTGAATGGTTATATTCATAACGCCACCGTTATCCAATGCTTCGATACCGTTGCGCAGGACATTCAGGATAACCGTGCGTAACTGATTTTCATCAACCGGTATCATAATGGGCTGTCCGGCTTCAAATTGCAGCTTCACACCGGCTTTGTCGGCCTCGGCACGTGTAAAATGGACCAATTCATTCAAAAAAGTATTTATTTCCACCGGCGCCCGATGCAGAACGGACATTTTGGAAAACTGTAAATAGTCATGGGTTAGCATTGTCAAACGATCCACCTCATTGATGATCGCTTTAAGAATGGTGTGTGCTTCCTCCTTGTCGATGGGGTCCGTGGTCAGTTCCTCTTCAAGAATTTCGGCATTCAGACTGATGGAGGCCAGCGGATTACGGATTTCGTGGGATATTTTGGCGGCCATTTTACCAATGGCAGCCAGGCGTTCGGCATGTTCGGCGCGTTGTTTTAAATGGATATATTCCGTTAAATCTATATCAACACCCATATAACCAATCGTTTCACCATCCTGTATAATGGGTGTAATGGAAAGTAAAACCGTCACCAGACTACCGTCTTTGCGTTTATTTACGATCTCTCCCTTCCACTCGCCTTTTTCTTCAATTTCTTTCCACATTCGGGCATAAAAGGCATCCGATGTTTGCGGTGAGCGTAAGATCCCCGTGGATTTACCCAATACTTCGTCCCTTTGCCAGCCAAACAAGTGAACAAAGGCGTCATTGACTTCAATAATTTTACCCCGGGTATCGGTAATTACCACAGCATCCGTGGAATGACGGAAAGCATTTATAAACAGATAGCAACGATCGGATAAGTGTTTCATAAAATCTTGAGAATATGAGAATTCTCAATTTTAAGAAACAGATGTGTCAATTCAAAATGAATGTAACTTACTGATTAAGCCAATAATGAAGTTTCTTTTTTAATTCTTTTTGATTGATCGGTTTGCTTATATAATCCTTCATGCCGGCGGCCAGGCACTTTTCACGGTCGCCATCCATGGCAAAGGCGGTCATGGCAATGATCACCGGCGCCTTTTCTTTCAGGGTATTCAATATCTGATCGGTGGCTTCAAATCCATCCATAACCGGCATCTGGCAATCCATGAGTACCACATCGTAAGACTTTTCATGGACCGCGTCCAGGCCTTCTTTACCGTTATTAGCCACATCGGCCGTGTAGCCCATGCGTTCCAACATTTTCAAAGCCACTTTTTGATTGATTTTATTATCTTCCACCAATAAAATCCGCGCGTGCTGACGGTTGTTTTCCCGAACACGATGGTTGGTTACCAACGGCTCATCCACACGTTGCATTTTCGGATGCAGGGTCATTTTAATACAGGAAAGCAATTGGCTGTGCTTGACCGGTTTGGAAAGGTATGCGGCAAATCCGGCTTCCTTTAATTTTTGGGCCTGTCCCCTGCCGGAAAGCGAAGTAAGCATGATGAGTGGCACAGCTTTTAAATGATCCATTTTTTTGATGTGTCGCCCCAGTTGTTCCCCGTTCATGCCCGGCATTTGCATATCAAGAATGGCAAAGTCATACTTTGTTTTGGCGCGGTTTAAGGCTGCAAGCGCGTTAAACGGATCATCAAAAATATCCGTGGTACATCCCCAGGCTTCCAATTGACGTTCCAGAATCCTTCGATTGGTTTTATGATCATCCACTACCAAAACGTGCCGCCCGTGTAATTGAACTTCATGCAAATCGGCTGCCCGGGGCCGGGTTTTTGCATTGTAAACTTTTACGGTAAACCAAAAACAGGAACCCTGACCCGGTGTGCTGTTCAGACCGATTTCACCTCCCATCATTTCCGTAAGCTTTTTACAAATCGCCAGTCCCAAACCGGTGCCGCCGTACTTACGCGTCGTGGAAGCGTCCACCTGGGTAAATTCCTGAAAGAGCTTTTCCTGCTTATCCGCGGGTATCCCGATACCGGTATCACAGACTTCAAATTTCAGAATATAACCGTCATCCAGTTTTTGTGCGATTTCCCCGCTAACCGATATTTCACCTTTTTCTGTAAATTTCACGGCGTTCCCGGCCAGGTTAATTAAAATCTGGCGTAAACGTCCGGGGTCCCCATTCACCCAGGAAGGCACGTCCGGCGCCAGAAAGTTGGTAAACTCCAGGCCCTTGTCATCCGTCCGAAAAGATAACACATCGCTGAAACTATCCATCATTTCCCGCAGATCAAAGTCGATGTATTCCAGGTCCATTTTACCGGCTTCAATCTTGCTGAAATCGAGAATATCGTTGATGATGGAAAGCAGGGATTCTCCGGAATTATATACCGACTTGGCAAATTCTTTTTGTTCTTCGCTCAATTGCGTTTGTAACAGCAATTCGGTCATCCCCAATATACCGTTCATCGGTGTGCGTATTTCATGACTCATGGCGGCCAAAAACTGGCTTTTAGCCTTGGTGGCATCTTCCGCCTTGCGCTTAAGTTCCTCGGCCTCGGCCAACGTTTTTTGCAGTTCGTTACGCGCCATTTCGGCATTGATCAGGGCCTCGGTTAAATTGCCTTCCGCGTAGCGTCTTTGAATACCGATGCCAATAACCTGGGCAACCTGTTCGAGATAGCGCTTTTCAGATTCCTGAAAAACATGTCCGTCGGGTAAATAATAAACCATCACACCCAAAAGTAAGCCATCTACCATGATAGGAATGTTATAATGCCCATGGTCTTTCATTCCTTCAAAGCGGATTTCATGTAAATGTGTTACACAACTACTAAACAGGGTTTGTTTTTGCTGAGCCGCCCGCCCGCACAGGCAAGTGCCCATGGGTACTTTTTGGCATTGTTTTAGAATTTCGGGATGAAGATGATACGAACTAACCATTTCGAGATATTCATCACCGGTTTCATTTTCCGACACCAGAAAAATGCCCCCTTTTTCTTGTACTTCCAGCCAGGGGATGCCGGTAAGCAATTGCTTTAACGCACTATCCAGAAATACATCAACCGATGTGGTTTCCAAAGCCACTTTTAACAGTTTGGAAAGCGTTTTTTCTTCCAGGGCACGAATTTTTAACCGCTCTTCATTGCGCTTAATTTCCGAAATGTCGATAAAACGCCCCACATAGTGGGTCGTCTCACCTTTATTATTTTTAACAACACTAATATTGGCCAATTGTAAATAGAGTGAGCCATCCTTGCGTCGGTTCCATATTTCACCGTTCCAGGCGCCCTCTTTTTCCAAAGCGTGCCACATAGCCTTGTAAAAAGCGCTGTCGTGTTTGCCGGACTTTAAAATAGCGGGGGTTTGGCCTATAGCTTCTTCTTCCTTATAGCCCGTGATTTTTGTAAAGGATTTATTTACCCGCTGAATACGGTTCCGGGCATCCGTGATGACAATGGCATCCTGTGTTTGAAATGCTTCCGCGGCCAGACGCAGCTCGGTTTCCATCTTTTCTTGTTTACGCAAATCGCGAATGATGCCGTTGTAATAGGTTTTCCCGGCCAGTTCCAGCTCGTTAACCGATAAATATACCTGAATGATTTCACCCGATTTACACATGGCTTCCACACGCCGGCCCTGACCAATAACAGTGGCTTTGCGGGTATGGTGATAGGTTTCCAGATAACTATCATGCAGAGCGCTGTGCGGCAGGGGCATGATCATGCTAACATTACGCCCTTTTAATTCATCCTGCTCATAACCTAAAAGCGAGCACACAGCCTGATTGACCGATTGTATGATGCCATTAACATCAATGGTGATTAGGCCGTCCACAAAAGAATTATACAGTTCGCCAGAGGAGGGGGTGGCTACTTCCGATGTACCCGATTTATGCACAATTTCCCTTTTTTTATTGGTTATAATCGGAAAAGAAGCAGCCAGGTTAAGAATTTGGGGAATTTCTGGTTAGTTTTAAGGAATTTGTTCACCCTTCAAACCAACCTCCTTTTTTTGGGTACGATGGCGTGTACTCAACAAGAATCCGTTATAAATCAGCACAAGTCCAATAAATTCCGTGACATATAAAACTTCCGTATAACCCAAACGGGTAAAAGTGCCGCCGATGCCGGGCAACAGGGCGCCCACGGCGATAAATATGTTGCCTAAATAACGATGGCGTGTTTTGGGGCTTTTCTTATACCGCATGGCCGAAATAACAGCGCCGCCAACGAGAAAAATAAAAGCATACGTATTGATAAAAGGACTGAAATAGCGCACCCATTGCCATTCAAAAACTTTACCGCTCAGGTGATGCGGTTGCACCAGCGTATGATTAAGCGGCGACAGGATAACCGCCGTGGATGCCACGGTCACCGCTACGATTAACGCGCGCGTCCAGCGTTGGGCCACCTTGGGCCGGGCCAACAGATATACCGTTCCCTGTGCCAACAGTGCGCCGCCCAGCAGGGCGCCCGAAATATACCACAATTTGAAAACATACGGATGCCAGCCGACAAGAGTCACCCAGGATTCGGTCAATGTGCCCACACCGTACAAAACAATACCGGCGCCCCACCATAACAAATGCATCCCTTTTCCTTTTGCCCGATATCGGGCGAAAACCGCCCGGGCGAAATATAGGGAAAACAAGGTGGTAAAAATCGGAATATAATTTATAAAAGTCACGACTATCACCAATCGAGGTTCAGACTAAGTAAATAGTTTCGATTAGGCGCTTTGTATCGCGCCAGCTCTTCATAGGAAGCGTTAAATATATTGTTCACATCCAGGGCGAGAGTTAGCATGGAAGATACCCGCCATTGTAACCGGCTGTTCATTACCCAGTACGCTTTCGGCGCTTCCAGTGGATAAAGAAATACTTCATCCACTTTGCTTTTATAACGAACATTGACGGAAAGGGCGTAATCGCCATGCGTGTAACGGACGCCGGCCTTTACGCCGTGCCGCACACGATAGGCAAGATAATCATCCGTGCGCCCCGGCGACTGATCCCGCGCGTCGAGAAAGGTGTAAGCGGCGGTGCATTGCAAATTTTCAACCGGCAGCCAGCTCATGTCCAATTCCACACCCTGTATCAACGCCTTATTGAGATTGCGCACCTGAAACAAGGTATATACAACACCAACCTCCCCGGATATCTCTACCCAATAGATCATATCCGTATAATGGTAACGGAACCACGCGGCATTGAGCCTGAACTTCTCCGACGGACGCCAGCGCAGGCCGCTTTCCAGCGATACATCGATTTTTTCCGCGCGCAAACCCGGATTGGGCTTGAAAAGCGTGCCTCCGTTGAGTTCTTTTTGAAAAAAACGTTCGGCAATGGATGGGGCGCGAAACCCCTGTCCAAATAACAACCGCGCCGAAAAGGCTTTATTTATCCGCCATAATAGCGCGGCATTACTGGACCATTGCTGCAATTGTTTGCCACCGACAAGCGTATTCACATCATAACGAATGCCTAATGTGGCCGTCAGGAATGAGACAGGCGTCCATTCATCCTGGACAAAAAAAGCCAGATTGTTGACCCGACGATTTCCATACATAACCGAATCCGGACTGCTGTGTACCACGTCCGCCTGCACATCCGCCCCCATAATCATTTTGTGGTTTGCCCATGGTTGCGCATCCAGGCGGGCAATAAAACCGTACTTATCGGCATCCACCCGGCTTTCCAGACCAAAGGTCTGATTGCCGGGAATCCGATATTCCGGATCGTTTTGATTAAAGTAGGAACGGTTGGCGTTTCGATAGGCAAAAACACGCGCGGAATAATTCACTTTGTCCGATGGATAGGCCCGATAGCGTACATCCAGAGCGAATTGTTGTTTCACTTGCGTATCGTCTTTGTATTTATCCAAAACCTGATAGGGATGGAGATTGTTTTTCCAGGTGTGGGGATAATCCCCCGAGGAATGCGTTCCGGACAGGGAAAGATCGAGATATCTTTTCTCACTCAAATCATAAATCATGCGTCCGTAAAGATTATAAAAAGTAAACGCCGTGTTTTCCGCATGGCCGTCACTGCTGTTGCGACTGACGTGAAACAGATAGCTCAGGGGGCCGACCACGCCGCTGTGCGAAGCTTCCAGCACACTGTATAAGGATGGTGATGAACGAAACTGCCACTTTTTGGGCAACGGCTCGTACAACCCGCTGCCCATGCGAATATGCGTTTCACGTTTGTAAGCGGGTTGCCGGGTAATCACATTCACCACGCCGCCCATCGCCGAAGAGCCGTATAAACTGGAAAAGGCGCCTTTCAAAATTTCCACATGATCGATGGCGCCCATTGGCACCAGACTCCATAAAGCGCCGCCGGTATCGGAAGAAAGCGCGGGACGGCCGTCTATCAGCAGCAACACCCGGTTTCCCACGCCGCCGCCGGCCACATCGCTGCTGCCGCGTATGCTCAAACTTTGCACGCTGGTGCCGGACGTACGGTAAATTTGAATACCCGGCACGGCGGCAAGTGCCTGATCAAATGTATGAAAAGGTTGGGATGTTAAGCGGGCGTGATCCATCAAATAAATATCCGCGGGCGCCATTTGCCCTGTTTGTTCCCGGATGCTCGCTGTTACCGTCACCGCGTCCCCTTGCAATACGCCTGGTCGCAGGGCAATGCGTAAACCGGTTACATCGCCGGATACCGTCACTTTCTTGCGATATTCCCGATAGCCGATTCGGTTAACTACAAGTGTATGCCTGCCAGGCGGCACGCCCCGGACAACAAAAGAACCGTTTCGCAGGGTGGCGCTGCCTATCGGCAGACTGTCGATATATACATTGGTATATTCCAGCGGCTGATGGGTTTGCGCGTCATATACGTAACCGCTGATGGCATGAGTCGTGTTTTGAGCCTGTACCGTAAACGGAGTACCGGCCCAAAACAGGCCCGTTAAAATTAAGAGACCGATGCATCTCCCCCCGGAGACACAGGCACCGGCCTCCCGAACAGATTTATGGCGCCACATCTAAATTGGCCGTCATATTGATATCCGTAAAGGTGAGATGGTCCTTACTCACTTCGATACCCAACGGCTGCGCGGTTACATTACCCAGCGAATCCACACCGGCCTCGGTAGCATCGCCATGATAAATCCCCAACACCACGGCGCCCGCCGGGTCAGCGGGATCACGCCAACCGACGGTAATCACCGGATAACTGCCCAGGCTCAAACCTTCCAGTTTGTAACTTTGCGTGGCATTACCTGGAGTTAAAACATCCGATGAGGCGGCAGGCGGCCCGGCAGGAGGCCAGCTTGTCCAGGCGGAAACCTGTACATCACCCTTATCCGGCCAGGTTCCCACAAAGGTAACCGTTCCGGAAATCGTGCCATAGGTTTGGGTTTCGTTTGGGGCCCCGTCATCTTCACTGCATGAAGTTAGAACCCATATGGCGGTGATCATAACGTAAATCCATAAATAGCGTTTCATACTATCTCCTAATAATTTTGAAAATGAACATATAAGTTCAAATAGCGTGCCATAAAAAATGACGATGTGGGGTTACTATTATCTTATTGTTATTATTAAACTTAATGGTTTTTTAAATAAGAGGGGCCTTTTGGGGGTGTTTCAATATGAAACGGAGCTATTTCACATTGAAACATTTAGGAAAGGTTGAGTTCCTTCAATTTACGCCACAGGGTTGTCCGGCTGATGCCGAGCACCCGCGCAATGGCATCGTAATTATTATCATAGACGCGCAGCGCCTTAAGCAGATGTTCTTTTTCCAGCTCTTTTAAGGTTTTCATTTCCGTCATGCCGGATGTCGGACGGTTATCTTCCAACGGCGGCAGGTCTTCCGGCATTATCATCGTGCCGATGCACATGGCGCAGGCATGTTCAATCACATTTTCAAGCTCACGGATATTGCCCGGCCAGGCATGCCTTTTTAAAATTTCCAGAGCATCATCATGCATGCCATGGATTTCCTTATGAAATTTGGCGGCAAAACGTGTTATAAAGTGATGGATTAACAAAGGGATATCCTGCCCGCGCTGTTTTAAATCCGGCAAGGTCACCCGTACAACATTAATACGGTAATAAAAATCACCGCGGTATTGGCCTTCCCGTACTCGTTTCAACAGATTACGGTTGGTGGCGGTGATCAGACGAACATCCATAAATTGTGTTTGAGCGCCGCCAACGGGACGAATTTCACCATTTTGCAAAAAGCGCAACAACTTAACCTGAAGCGCCTCGGATAGTTCACCGATTTCGTCCAAAAAAATCGTACCGTGATTGGCCTCCTGAAACAAACCGTTTTTATGGGTCACGGCTCCCGTAAAAGCGCCTTTCACATGGCCGAATAATTCGCTTTCCAATAAGGTATCCGGTATGGCGCTGCAATTCACTGTTACAAACGGCCGGTCGCGGCGCGCGCTCATTTCGTGTATGGCACGGGCAATGAGTTCCTTTCCTGTACCGCTGCTCCCTTCTATAAGCACGGTGATATCATTCGGCGCCACACGAACAATGGTTTCAAAAATGCGGTACATGGTGGTATCCGCGGAGATGATGCCCGCAAAGTTGTTGGGACGGTTACTCCGCGCCCATTCATCAAACCGCCCGGTTTCTTCCCGGATACGCTTGCGGATTTGACGAATTAACAACGCACGCTCTTTTTCATAACCGCGCACAATGGTATTCAAATCGTCAACGGTGTAACAAAACACATTGCTTTCATGTTCGGTCTGCCTTTGCCAGGCGCGGTCTGCGCAAACCAAAAGCACCGGTAATCGGGTTTGTTGGGCATGGTTAAGAATATGGGACACGACCACACTTATATCCACTCCCTTCCCCGCGATATACACGTCGGCTTTCAGTTGCCGCGGATGCTCAACAGCCCGGGTGGGCCTGTACGGAAAAGCCGGACTTTCAAATGCCCGCACTTCCGATATTCTTTTAAGAAAAACATCCCCGATCAGAGGGTACATGGCCGTTACATCGCCTACAAGCGCGGCGCTTAAACGCGTATCCGGATGATAAATTTTTCCGATTAACCGGTCCAGAGCCTTAGCGGGATTGGCGGGTATTTTATTATAATCGAATTCCCGGCGGATGTTTTCATACAACCAAAATATGCGCAAATAGAGATTATGCACATACGGACCGCAGGCTTTGTATTGTTCCGCGCGAAGCAGGGATTGGCGCAAAATCTGCAAACGGGATTCTATACCTCCGGAAAAGGATATGTCCAATCCGCCGCGCAAAAAAGCTTCCGGCGCCGCCTGATGTTCCAACCATTCACTTTCTTTTACATTACGGAATAAGGGCATTTCCTTTAAATGACGCAACAGGGCTTCCCGGTTTTCCTGACGATGTAACACAAAAAAACAAAAGTTCTCCTTTTCCGTCAGGAGCATAAAACGTTCGGCTACCAGGCGGTGCATATCCACACTGTAAAAAGTATCCCATAACCATTCCGTCTTAACCGATTTCGGTCGGTTGATAAATACGCCGCAGAAATACATATCAGTTAAAATTATGGATGGATGAAAACAACGTCATGCCAAGGATATAGGCGCTTACCAGGAAGAGATAAAATATAACCGACAGTACGGAAAGGGTACGATCGGAAATTGTAAACGATTTACGCAAAATAAAATGGACAAGATATAAACACCAGGCGATTAATACGGAAAGGATTTTCGGGTCTTTTAAGAAACTACGGCTCCACACCTGAAAACCAAAATAACTACCGGCCATCACACCCAACATGAGAAATAAAATTCCGCCGTTTATCGACAACGCGCTCATGCGTTCAAAAAACTGCAAAGACGGCAAACGGCGAAAAAACAAGCCGGGCTTTCTTTTGGTTATCTGATGATTTAAAATTAGGAATAAAACACTGCTTATAAAGGAAAGCGTGAAACCGCTGTAACCCATAAGCACCAGCAAAACATGTACCTCGAACGACACGTCAAACAAAATGGGCTGTATGGAACCCGGATGATGCGGCATAAAGGCCGAAATGAACATCAGCAAACTGAACAGCGGCATCAAAAAAGCGCCGATGCTGCGTTCCCGGAAACGGTATTCAAACGTGGCGTAGATAAAAGCCAATATGATAACAAACGTACCCAGCGCTTCCGGACTGGCGGCAATGGGTATCCGACCGTAGCGAAAGGTAAACAGGCCCATATACAGCAGATGCGCGGTTATAACCGCCCGCAACCAGAATATGACCCGTTTTTCCAGACGGGGGGTGTTATTATAAAAATACGACCAGTACAACCAGGCGTTCAGGCCGTACATCAAAGATAATACCAGATGACCAATAAGTACAATCATATATTCAGTGTATCCCTTTCATACTACGGGAAGATAATAAAAAAGCGTATCAATCCACAATTACCGACCCATATATGGAAAATAGTTTAAGCGACGTATTTGACGATATCATTTTGGGCCGCGGTGTTAAGCGGTCGGTGCATGATTTGATTTGGCGGGGCCGGAACCGGACGGCCCTGTTCGCGGAACGATTGCAGGCGCATGGTTTTATGCCCATCGCACTAAAGGATGCGGAAGTGCCGCCGGGAATACGCATACCGGGTTTTTTGTTGGAAGAAACAGGTACCGCCTGGTTTGGCTATCTGTTTCGGGAATTTTTCACGGAAACGCGACAAAGAAAAATATGGGGCTCCGTGAAGCGGAATGAAAAAGGCGACTGGGCCCTTATCCTGCCGGGCAACAGTCAACATGTTGTTTATCTGAATACCCGGCAACAACAGGAAATCGACATATATCATCTTACAGGAATGTAGCATGCGCATCGTTTGGGTTATAGTGCTTTTTAGCCTTCCCCTGCCGGCCGGGGAACTTCAGGTGGATACCAGCCGGGCCAATACGGTACGCTTTACATCCCGGGCGCCATTGGAATCCTTTGAGGGGATTACCCGCTACATAGACGGTTACATCTACTGGCCCGGTGACGACATCACGCGCCATTCCGAGCTCTATTTTGAAGTGGATTTAAACACCATCGATACCGGCATTGGCATGCGCAATCGCCATATGCGCGACAACTATTTGGAAACGGATAAATATCCGTTCACCCATTTTACCGGAAAAATCACCCGTGTGGAAGATTCCACCGACACGATCGGTTTTGTTTTTGCCGAAGGGGAACTCTTTATTCATGGCGTTGCGCGATTTCTACGTGTCCGGGCCCGCATCGACAAAGCGCCCGGCCTGTGGCATGTGCACTGTGATTTTCCCTTCCGCTTATCGGATTACGACATCGACATACCGAAAGTTATGTTCTTAAAAATCAACAACACCATGCGGATGAACCTGGATTTTTATTTAAAAAAGGTCGGTGACGATTAAAAAAACGCCCGACCAGCCCATTAATCCCCGCATCTATATTAATGGATACCCTGCCGGGCGTTTTAATATTTATTTACATCCCACCGTAAGAACCGGTTTTTCGGACATACGCACCACCCGTTCCGCGGTGGAACCGATCAACAGATGGTCCAAACCCGTATAGCCATGCGTGGCCATCACAATCAGGTCCATATCATTTTCCCCCGCAAAATCGGCTATGGACACAGCGGCGCTGCCTTCCACGATATGATACCGCGCCTCCAGCCCGTCGGCAGCACAAAACTCCTTAAGCTTATCCATGGTAATCTTTCTCAGGTCCGGATTGATGGCAAAAATCGATTCGATTCCTATCACCTGAAAAGAAGGGTGCAATTGCTGCTCTATCACATGCAGATAATGTATGACGGCGCCGTGTTCCCGGGCCAGCGCGCGGGCCTGTTCAAGGCCTTTTTTATTATTTTCGGAAAAATCCACCGGGGCAAGAATATTTTTAACGGTAAAGGATGAAGGGGCCGCGTGCATGGTGAGTACCGGTACCGGAGACAGGCGCACAACCTTTTCCGTTACACTTCCGTAAATCCATTTTCTAAAACCACCATGCCCGTGCGTATTCATAATAACCAGATCAAAAGGAGTTTCATCCAGATACTCGAGAATGGCGTTGGCCGCGGATATATTTCTGCGGAAAACGGTAGTGATCCGCACATCTCCGCTATCCAAAACTTTATTGTAATCCTTAAACCGGTCTTCCGTGTGCGCCTCGCGCCGCCGGATAATCTCTTCCAGCCGCTCCAGATGTTCCTGTTCATCTACATCCGCCTCATACATGACTATGGCATGAAAAAGGGTGATTTCCGCATTATAATGACGCGCCCAGGCCAATGCGTAACGGGTTGTTTCGATGGACTGATCACTGAAGTCAACCGGGACAAGTATTTTTTTGGGTTTCATTTCATCACCTCCGGTTATTTTTTTCAAATTTAAGGGAACCGGTTAATTCCGGAGTTTTTACTATTAAAATATTACTGAATTGGCGGGCGAATGTCAAATAATTAAGATGTTGGTATCGTTACTTTTTATGCCTATTTTACTGCAATTTTTCAAGACAAGGGAACGGCCATGAAATCTTTAAGCACCCTACTGATTTGCCTGTTTTTTAATGCCATGTTGTCAGCGGGAAATACCCCTGCATCCGATTCATACGGACTGATTCCCCGTCCTGGGGAAATCATTCACGGTTCCCGCCCTTTGCCGGCCATGCAACAATGGACGGTCGCGCCCTCCGGCGCGTATCAAAAAGCACGGGCATCTCTCCTGTACGGACTTAAGCAATCCGGATATACCGTGAAAGAAAAGGGCACACCCCGTATCCGTTTTACCACTTTGGAAGATAGTGCCTTGAATGCCTTATGGAAAACCCATGCCAAACCGGGACCCGAAGGCTACGTTTTACAATTGAAAGTAAATAATATCGTAATCGGCGGTTCGCCACGCGGTGTTTTTTATGGCGTACAAACCCTGTTGCAACTTATCCATGGCACCATGCCCGACCATGAAATCACCATAATTGATGAGCCGGACCTGGCGTTGCGCGGCATTACGGATGATATCAGTCGCGGGCAGGTTTCCACTCCGCAGGATATGAAAACGATCATCCGTTATATCGCATCCCTTAAAATGAATGTCTATATGCCCTACCTGGAAGATCTGTTTCCGTTCGCCTCACATCCGGATATCGGACAGCATCGCGGTTTATACACGGTGCAACAGTGGCGCTCTATCCAATCCTTTGCCGATTCCCTCTACGTGGATGTTATTCCCATTTTCCAAACCCTGGGCCATTATGAAAACCTGCTGATTCTGCCCCCCTACCTTTCGCTGGCGGAATACCCCGGTGCCGCTTCTCTGCAAATCGGCCGGGAAGCCACTTACACATTTCTCAAAGAGGTATTGGATGAGATTATTCCGGTTTTTAAAAGCGCCTATTTCCACATGGGCGCCGATGAATCCTGGGATGTGGGTAAATCAGCAACCCGGGCCAGCGCCGAACGCAACGGCCTGGGCAGCCTGCATGCCTGGCATTACCGCAAGGTTTACGATATCATCCGCCGACACGATAAAAAAGTTATGATGTACGGCGATATCATTCTCAAACATCCCGAAATATTAACGGAAATTCCTAAAGATATCATCCTGTTCGACTGGCACTACTATCCGCGTATCTTTTACCCCTCGGTCGAGTTGTTCCAAAAAACGGGACATCCTTTCATTGTCTCCGCCGGTGTGCACAACTGGCGCCGCTTTTTTCCCAACCTGACCGATGC
Source organism: Calditrichota bacterium (assembly GCA_003696775.1). Lineage (GTDB taxonomy): Bacteria > Calditrichota > Calditrichia > Calditrichales > J004 > J004. Next base: position 7,668 of record RFFS01000046.1, on the reverse strand, counting down.
CATCAGCAACATCCATACTTTAACCCGACAAGGCTACGCGCACGGCGCACTGGGCAGCATCACTTCCAACTGGGGCGATTACGGCGGCATGAACCTGCGTGCTTTCAATTATTACGGCTACGGATATGCCGCCGCGGTTAGCTGGAACACCAGCCAAACCCGCCCGGAAACCTTCGACCGGGCCTTTTTTCCGTTTTTTTACGGTGACAGTGCTGCCGCGTATGGCGCCGTGTACGCATTATTGAATGATATGTCTGACCGGGCCGAATGGCTTAGCATGGTTGCTCACCCCTTTTACCCCCTGCCAAAGGATAAAATCAAGGCATTACGCCGCGCGGCCGCCTTACCGCGGGAAGCGCGCCAGGTGCATCAATTGCTGAACCGGGTTACTCCAACCCGCCATCGTAACCATCTCGACTATCTGCGGCTGGCCGCCGATTTATACGACTGGTATGGCCGTTTGTCGCAACTTAAGCTCGATATGTATCAACTCGATCATGACCAAACTTCTTTGTTGACATCCACTCCCCTGAACGATACGGCAGGCCTGGCGGCGCGCGCCCGTCGGCTGGCCGGGGAAATACGAAGTTGGAACCAACGTTATGCCCGTCTGTGGCAACGAACCAACCTGCCGGATAACCTGACCTATATGACCGACCTCTGGGAGCGCGTGGCTCTTTATCTGGATATCAAAGCACGGGAACTGGACCGGGGCAATACCGCTTTTAACGGCAAACTGAACACCGCATTTATCAGCCTGCCCACGGACAAACCCGATCAGCCTGTCCCCCATATCTTTTTGCGTAAAACCTTTAACCTCCGGAAAATACCGGAACAAGCCCGTCTGCAGTTGATTTCAGGCTCGCATGCCCGTCTGTATGTTAACGGTTATTTTATAGGAGAAGTTTTGGCCCGTAAAACGTTATCCGCCCGGGTGGAAAGCGAACGTGTTAAGGTATGGGATGTGCGCGACAAGTTACGACGGGGCTCAAATACCATCGCGATTGAAGTGACCAACCACACCGGTAAACGCGCCATGGCCAACGTACGCCTTGACGCGCGCCAATCGCATAACTGGCGTTTGCTTGTGGAAAGCGATCCATATTGGTTGGTGAGCGACCGCGCCCGGGACGGCTGGCAAAAAAGGGATTTTAACGACAGGGACTGGCTTAACGCCGTTGAGGAACCGGTCAACTGGTTAATAAGCAAACCTTATCCACGGCACAACCTGCCTTCACGCATAGAGTTTTTTAGCGGTTACGGCCACTGAAAATACGGCTTACAATGCTACCGGATTAATGCTTTGCCCGGGCAATATTGACGGATTATATTTTAAGATTTTAAAACGGAGGCTTTATGTTAAAACATCCATACGCTTATTGGGTCTTATTTCTTGTTTTGGCCTGTCACACCCCACCCCCGGAAACGCTTACCATTACAGGCAGGCTGCATACGGCTGACAACCGCCCGCCTGAAATGGCCCACATAGCCGTTACCCCTCCTTCGCAAGCCTTTGAATACCATATCGGAAGCGCTGTGCATAAAGACGGCACTTTTGAAATCATAGTCCCATACCATAGCGTTCTGACATTGCGGGCCTCCGCCGTTAATCACGAACCGCAATGGCTGGATATTGTACCCCGTTCGCCCGGCGACGTGATCGATCTGGAAATTTGGATGGCGCCCTATGAAGTACCGATTCACCCGGAAAATGTGCAGATAACCGGCGACTGGAACGGGTTTAATTTAGCTAAAAGCGAACCGATGAAACGCCTGGATGACGGTTCTTTCCATTATACCGTTCACGCGGACACCAACCGCGTGGCGTTCCAGATCGTTAACGCCGAACAAGGGGGGCGTACAATCAACATGCCAAACTCGGAAGCCTACCGGCCCGATAGCAGCGGTGATTATCAATCGCTGATTACACTGCATAACGGACAGGCGGAAATCCTGTTCGACCCCTCATGGTACAGCGCGCACGCTACTTCTTTCCGTGTGCGTTCCGTCTCGCATCCGGAAATTGATGACATCCGTCGTTTTTCCGATGCCAACCGTAGGTTTACAAGAAAATTAATAGCCAAAAGAAATAAGTGGTTTCATGAACATAAAAACCTCAAAGACTTTCCATTCGGCGCGGACAGTTTGTTGAACGTCTGGAAAAGCCATAAACAAAACTCCGCGGCTTACCGGGTTATGGGGGTTAAACTTTTACGCACGGCTTTATTTGGTAATAATAAGACCTTGTTGCAGCACATTTTTACAACCATTGCCCCCACGGACCCCGTCTGGGAATACGACCCAGATACATATATATTTGCCCTATCAGATTTAAATCCCGCGTTAATCGACAGCTTTTACACCCATCCCGAACAGTTAAATTCCAGAATTTTACAGGCGCATGTTATTTTTTACAAGGGAATGAAAGCCGCGGACAGGCATAATGAAGCGCTACAAAAGGAAGCGTATGAAAAACTTAAAAATCACTATGCAGACATCAACCGCATCGAGGCCTTACTTACCGAATTAAACCCCGAAAAAGCCATCCAACAAGGCAAACCGGTACCGCCTTTTGAGGTCACTCTGATGCACGGCGATCAAAAAGTAAGCAATACAAGCATGCTGGGACGGTACTATCTGATCGATTTTTGGGCGGTATGGTGCGGCCCCTGTCGCGGGGAGATGCCCAACCTGCATAAGGCGTATGAAAAATTCAAGGATAAAAACTTGACCATTCTCAGCCTTTCCCTGGACCCCAAGCCGGATGATGTGGACGCTTACCGTAAGGAAAAATGGGCCATGCCCTGGCTGCATGCCTTTTTGGAAAATGATTTTGATAACCCCATGTGCAAACGCTTTGAGGTACATGGGATTCCGGCCCCCCTGCTCATCGGTCCCGATGGTTCCATACTCGCAACACAGGAAGACCTGCGGGGTACCCGTTTAATCAAAACGCTGGATAAATATCTCGGAAACCAATAAACAAAAAAAGGCGGGACATACCCGCCTTTTTCATTTCTTTAACAGATGTTTTACAGGGCAAAATAGACGCCGGCTGAAAAATTGTTGTAGGCGCCGATATTGTAATCGGCATTTATGTTGACCACCAGAAAACGAATGCTTAAGCCGAGAGTGATACGGCTTGTGTTTTCACCTTCCAACGTAAAATTAATTTTTTGCGGAATGGGGCCCACAGGCGTATCCACCACATATTTGTAGCTCACATCCATGGTGGACGATTCTATCATATAGCCGGCATAAGGGGTAATATTCAACGCTTCAAAACCGAGTTTATAACTGGCGTTCAGGCCAAAAGAAGTGGCTTTTGCGGTAAACAGATCGCCAATGGTCATGGTTTGGGTAAAAAAGCCCACCGCTACATCAAAGGGCAGGGGTACCGGCAACCAGGCATCGGGATTATGTTGCAGGCCAAAGCCGAAGTACTGAAAAGCGCCCAGTTGCGGATCGATTTCGGCGGCGGGCAGGTAGCGCAGCGTGGCGGCGGTTCCCATTACGGTACCGAGGGAAAATTGCGGCGCCAGCATGGGCAGCATGTCCGCTTGAGCCAGGTCTTTAAAACCACCGACCGGGAGTACCACATCCTGATCGTCAACGGTTACCGATTGACCGCTTTTGTCTTCCGTGATGGTTTGACCCGGGAAACGGATGGTAATATAATCATCTGCGGCACCGATTATCGTGGCACCTTCCATTTCAACGGCAAAGTCGGTGCCTGTTACCTGTTTAAGAAAATCATTTTGTACGGATGTGGGCAAACTGTTCCAGTTGGGATCGGTGGATAAGATTTCGGTAGCCTGATCCGTGGAAAAGCGAAATGTACCGTTGGTTTTAAAATGCTCGGCGCCGGTGGGAAATTGCGCCGCCATGGCTACAACACCAATTTCGATATCAAATCCAAATACCTGCGGATCGGGCGCGCGATGAAACCATCCGGCATTCAGATTGGCGCCGAATGCGGAACCGATGGGCGACAGATAGCTCGAAGCGGCCGACTCCGACAGATTTTGTAATGTCTGTTCCAGGGTCGCTTCCTGTGCCCATGTCCATGATACGGTAAACATTAATAATAGAAGTAAACGTGAACGCATAATGCCTCCTGCATGATAATTCTTTATAATTAAAATACAATAAACATGCCACGTTCTTAATAGTATGAAAATCCTTACCGGTTCGGCAAGTTTTATCTTTTTTCGGCACATTATATGATTTATTTACGACACACGCTTTCTTTTATGTGTCGCCCGTGGGTAACAAAGCGCTCATGGCATCTGAATGGCATACAGGCGTAATCCGGAATCCACGCCGCTACGTGTAAGAAAATAAGTGGTTGACAAAAGGCCGACCTGCGGCGAAAACAAGCCGATGTAAGCCGGACCATCCAAAGGTACCGCCCGACGGGTGTAATAAACATGGATATTGTCATAAATATGGCCCAAGGTACGGACGGGTGTATCGCTATACCCCACCAGGGTTTCTTTTTGACCCCGCGTCAATTGATCTTTTAACTCATCGAAGTTTGTTAAAGTGACACGATTGCTATCTATACGCCCCAAAGGCAAACGATTGGCGTTAAGCGCCGCGAATCCGAACACGGTTTGATCCGCCGGACTATCCAGGACAAGTTGGTTATCTTCCTTTAAAAAAATGGTAACGGTGGCGATAACGGGTGTGTTGTCTTTTGGTAGAAATCGTTCGCTCAGCACCAGGCGCTGGTCTGAATTTTCCATAACGGTGACACGCAGGGAATCACCTGTATCAACCGGTTGAGCATCATCCGGACCCTGATTCCAGACGAGATACAACCAGCTTTCGCCCTCCGGCGCGTTAGCAAACGCCGGGTAACCCGTTGCACTTTCCGATGAATTGGTAAATAATGAACAGGCGCTTAAACCAAACAAAAGATACAAGGTCAATAAAAAACGCATCGCCGGTCTCTCCTAAAATTGAACATATTTTTTAAGACATCCGACATTGTTAAGTTCCGTTTATTGGCTTTCCAGCCGGCTCACCCGTAAAATGGCATAAAACAGGATAAGCACGCCCACCCATTGAATCGGACTGAGTATCTTATCGTGCACAAAAAATTCCAGGATGACGGCCGTGAGCGGAAAGGCCAGTTCGGCAATGGTGGCCACGCTGGCGCGGATATGTTTCAGACCGTAATAATACAAAAAAATACCCGGTCCGCCGGTCAGGATGGCAATGGCTAAAAAGATGCGCCATTGGGTCGGCGTTACGGCATCAAAATGGCTGTATTCCCCGGTGAGCAGCAGAATGACACTCATCACCAGAGCGGTCATCACAAAACGCAGGAAAGTGGCATGACGGAATTCGATGTTACGCAGGGCACGCTTGCTTAACACGGTGGACGAGGCAAAACCAAGCACGGCCAGCAGGGCGAACCCCGAAGCGAACAGGGTTTTATTTTCCGCGCTGATTTCCGGAACAGTAAGACCAAAAGTCATGATATACGCGCCGGTTATGGCGGCGGCGGCCCAGGCATAAAACACCTTTTGCGGTTTTTCTTTTAAAAAAACGGACGCCAAAAAGATGGCGAAGACGGGTTGTAGTTTTTGGATGAGCACCACAATGGACAAATTGACAAAATTAACATAGAACAACGCCTTGGTGATGGACATGGTACCCACGGCGCCGCCCATTATGGCCACGCCGAGAAAAGCCAGCCAGTCGTTCTTTTTAAGACCGCGAAAAACCGCTCCCTCGCGTAGATAAAATACAAAAAGGATGGCGACGATGATGGCGCTTTCCGTAAAAACCACCAACGGCACAGGTAGGGTATAAAGTTGCGGACGCAGCAAAATACCGTCGATACCCCATAACGAGGCGGCCAATATGACAAACAAAGGGGCAAAACGTTTCATCGGCTTTCCAAAAATGAAAAGCGGAAGTTAGCATTTTTTGGCATAAATTAAAAAGACATTTTCCAAATCTCTTTATATGTCGGTTATGAGCCGTGCGCCGCGTTTACGTGTAAAAAAGTTCCAGGCCCATTGCAGCATTACTTTTAATTTGCTGTCGTATTCGATCAGATATGCGATGTGCACAAATATCCACACCAACCAGGCGGGCCATCCGGACATGTTGAGGGAGCCGATGCGGGCTATGGCCGATTTACGACCGATTACCGCCAGGCTGCCCTTATCCACATAACGAAAGGGTTTTGTTTCCTTGCTTAGTAAAAAACGCGCCACATAACGCCCTTGTTGCATGGCCACCGGCGCCACACCGGGCAAGGGCCGTCCGTCATCGGCTTTAAAATGCGCCAGGTCGCCAATCACATAAATATCGGGTTGCGTGGTCAGACGGCAATGGTCATCCACCATAACACGGCCGATATTGTCCGTTACCGCTCCCGCGCCCTGTTGCAATAAGGCGCTGACACCGCTGGCTTTAACACCCGCGGCCCAAATAACGGTACGCGCCCTTAGTTTCCGTGTTGTATCTTCGCTTTGAATACGAACACACCGGTCATCCAGATACGTTACCCGGCTGCTCAGGTGAACATGCACCTTCAATTTTTCCAATGCCTTACGCGCTTTATATGTCAGATTTTCAGGGAACGCGCTCAAAAGGTCAGGCGCCGCTTCCACCAGATGAATTTCCGTTTGCAGCGGATCGATCTTGCGAAAATCCCGCACGATGGTCTGATAAGCCAGCTCCGCAAGGGCCCCGGCCAACTCCACTCCGGTCGGCCCGCCCCCCACAATAACAAACCGTTGCCAGGCACATCGCTCTTCCTTTGATTGGGCCCATTCGGCCCGTTCAAAAGCGTTCATAATTCGTTTTCTTAAACGCAAGGCGTCTTCTATGGTTTTTAATCCGCCGGCATGACGTTCCCAATGATCCTGCCCGAAATAATGATGACGCACACCGGTGGCCACAATAAGCGCGTCATATTCAAAGCGCCGTTTATCGGCTGTCACATAACGCGCGTCGGCGTTTACTTCTTCCAGGGTGGCCTGCATCACACGGATATTAGGCGCATCGGCCAAAACCGCACGGATGGGGGAGGCGATATCCCCGGGCGAAAGACCGCCCGTAGCCACCTGATACAACAAAGGCTGAAACAGGTGAAAATTACGTTTATCAATCAAAGTTACATCCACATCCTTTCCGGCCAGGCCGCGTGCCGCGTACAAACCGCCGAATCCGCCGCCAATAATCACAATATGTTTTCGCATAACAAGCCCTTTTGTAATTCTGCATCCTAAGCCCTATTTTACACATGTAACCGATAACATTTCTGTCATATTTGGAGAGCAAAATGGAAATATTAATCATTGGGGCGGGACGCATGGCACGTGGTCTTGTCCATGATTTTTTAAAAAATACCGCTATTCAACGCATCCACATCGTCGATCAAAGCAAAGACCAACTCAACCAGCTTACCAGCCATTTTAACAGCGACAGGCTACAGACTCATATTTCGGCAGCCGATGACGCCACGACACTCAAACCGCTGATTGCTCGGGTGGACGGACTGGTCAGTGCAGTGCCCTATGATTATAACGTCACTCTGAGCGAATGGGCCATTGAAGGCGGCACCCACATGGTGGACCTGGGCGGCAATAATGACATCGTGGCCCGGCAAAGGGCACTGAATGCCGCGGCACAACAAGCCGGTGT
>RFFS01000045.1 GCA_003696775.1 Calditrichota bacterium | reverse complement strand
TTTCTTAGATTTAAAGACAATTTTGTTTATTAAAGAACGGGGAAAAATTTCGTTTATAAAGTGGCGAAGGTGTGTGTTATTGTATTAGCAATATTTTAGAATTACCCCTTTCAGGTACAGGCGAATATCAAAATTTTTCAAACGGAGTTATTATATGGCATTCAAGCCCTGATAGCAGGTTGTAACACCGGTAATGCTATGATTTTTGTTGCTGAAATCGAAACCAAGAAAATTATTCACCGAAGATTGTTTTATATAAAAAAATCCCGGACAGGAAACCCGCCCGGGAAGAGATTGGGAAAAGCGTTGTCAGGCTATGGTCACGCCCTCTTCGAGATAGACATCCTGAATGGCGTTGAGCAACGCCACGCCTTCATCCATGGGGCGTTGAAAAGCCTTGCGACCACTGATTAATCCCATGCCGCCGGCCCGCTTGTTGATAACCGCGGTTTTCACGGCCTGAGCCAGGTCATTATCACCGGAGGCGCCCCCGGAGTTTATCAGACCCGCCCGGCCCATATAGGAATTGGCCACCTGATAACGGGTCAGGTCAATGGGATGATCCGTGGACAGGGCGCTATACATTTTGGGATGGGTTTTGGCAAAACCGATGGCGGTGAAGCCGCCGTTGTTTTCCGGTTGTTTTTGCTTCACAATATCGGCTTTGATGGTTACACCCAGGTGGTTGGCCTGCCCGGTCATATCTGCCGCCACATGATAATCCTTGCCGTCTTTTTTAAAGGCCGGATTACGCAGGTAGCACCATAAAATCGTAGCCATGCCCAACTCATGGGCCATTTCAAAGGCTTCGCTTACTTCGATGATCTGTCGTGACGATTCCGGCGAGCCGAAATAGATGGTGGCGCCCACGGCCACGGCGCCCATATCCCAGGCCTGTTGCACGCTGCTGAACATGATCTGATCGTATTTATTGGGATAGGTGAGCAGTTCGTTGTGATTGATTTTGACGATGAACGGAATTTTATGGGCGTATTTACGGCTGACAGCGCCCAAAACGCCGAGTGTGGAAGCCACCCCGTTACAACCGCCTTCGATGGCCAGCTTCACAATGTTTTCCGGATCGAAATAAGCCGGATTCGGCGCGAAGGAAGCGCCGGCGGTATGCTCGATGCCCTGATCCACGGGAAGGATGGACAGGTAGCCGCTGCGGGCCAGCCGGCCGTGATTGAAAAGCGTTTGCAGGCTGCGCAAAACCTGCGGGGAACGGTCGGATTCGGCGAAAACGCGATCCACAAAATCCGTGCCCGGCAGATAAAGGTGTTCCCTGGGGATGGTTTGACAGGTGTGTGTGAGTAATGGCTCGGCTTCCGGGCCAAGCAGTTTTTGAATGGTGTCCAGTGTTGAACTCATCGGTTCCTCCTTAAAGATCGTATGGATGGTTAGACTTTCGTTAATTTAACATCATTTAACAAACATTAAAAAAGAGTTTACACCCTAACTTTGCATTTAGGATGTTTTCCGGGTATGCTTGTAAAAACCGAAAAATGTGATCGGCCTGTTTATGTGCTTTATGAATTTATAGGAAGGTTATTATAAACTTTGGCATATGCGGTCGAATACTGATTTTTATTAAAAGATGATTTGATATGACAGATACACAATTCGACTTAGCCTACATTACGCAAAGCGAGCAGGATTTTATTCGATTTATAGATATTTGTTCGCAAATTACCCGATATTCGGTTTCCGGGCATATTGCGCCTGTGGATCAGAAAATCCGTCACAATAAAAAATCCACATCCATACCGGTCTTTTTCATTCACCCGAAAAAACTGCCTCAAAAAGAAGCCGGGGAACGGCTACATGAATTAAAACGTCAGGGCATCCCCTATATCGTTTTGTATGATGATGACAGCATGCATGAACTGGAAACGCTGCAACCGGCCTACTGGCTTCATGTTAAGCAATTAAATGCCTTTTACCTTGGTCTGCTGCTGCCGCGGATTGAGAGCGACTATCGCCTGAGGGTTCAAACCGGATATCTGAAACGCAAATTTCATGAAAGTGAAAAACGGTTTATCGGTATTTTCCGTTCCAAAACGGAAGCGGTTATCGTATTGAATACCGACGGGCTCATTCGTTACATCAATCCGGCCTGTGAAGAACAATTTGGCATCTCCCGGCAGTTTGTGGGGCAGCAATTTCCCTATCCGGTAAAAGCCGGTGATATTCGCGAGCTGGAGCTGACCCCCCTGACCGGTAAAAATGATATTGCCGAAGCCGTAGTGAGTGAGCTGATTTGGGAAGATGAACTCTGTTTGACGGTTACTTTAAATGATACAAAGGAAATCCGCCGACTGGAAACGGAAATCCTCACCTTTCGTCATGTGATCCACCTGAGCCCCCTGCCGATCATGATAACGGACCATAACGGCGTGATTATTTATGTGAATGAGCAGTTCAGTAAAGCCACCGGATACAGCCGTGATGAAGTATTGGGGCAAACCCCGCGCATCCTTAAGTCCAATACCCATGAACCGGAATTTTATAAAGGCATATGGGACACCATACTATCCGGCAAAACCTGGAGCGGGGAAATCTGCAACAAAAGTAAGGACGGCCGCCTTTACTGGGAAAAACAGGTTATATCCCCGGTGAAAGACCGCAACGGAGAGCTGAAGTTTTTTGTGGCCATCCGCACCGAGGATGTGGAAAAACAAAAAGCGGAAATGAAACGCCAGCGGGAAGAAATGCTGAAAAGCGTGCAGGAACTGGCGGGAGGCATCGCTCATGAATTTTCTCAACCTTTGCAGGTGCTGAGCATCAGCATGTCTATGATCGAAAAACAATTGGCGGATTGCGAATATTATACCCGCGCCCAACACAGCATACAAAGAATTGTGGAACTGGTGGACAATCTTAAAAGCATCACCACCTTGCGCCAACAGGATTATCTCTCCACGAAAATTATCAATATACGGGCCTCTTCTCAAAAAGCGCTTAAGAAAAGCCGTGAGAACCGAATTTTGGTTATCGACGACGAACGGGAATTGCTGGATTCTCTGACCGAGGTGCTGGAGTTATCGGGGTATTACTGTGACGGCGTTTCCGATGGTTTTGCCGCTCTGGAGAAGATGACCGATACCCAGTACGGCATGATTATTTGTGATGTGGATATGCCCAATATGCCGGGCACCGAATTCTTTTTAAAAGCCCGTGAAGCCGGTTACAAGGGGTACTTTGTTTTTATGACCGGTTATGAAGTGGAAGAAGACCTGGAAGAAGTGGTGAAGCAGGCCGACGCGTTTCTCGCCAAACCTTTCCCGCTGGATAAATTAAAACAACTCGTCCAAAAAATGATCGGAGCGCCGGATAAAAAGAAAAATCCTTCCACATGATCCGTCCGGCGGGCGTGGTCATGCTTTACATGCCGTTCAGGTAAAAACATAAGAAGGTTTTGGAATTATCGATATTTACGGTTGCTTTTGTAACGAACTTTTTGCAATTTCCTTTCCCGTATGCGTACGGAAAACTATCTATTCGGAAAATTTTGATAAAAGCATTCCTCCATTGGAGGAGTGCTTTTTTTTTGCAAAAAAGAACGGAATGGAATGACCTATACACTTGTTATACTAAACGCGAAGCTAAGCGACGGCCGCATGCTGAATATCGGTTGTGCGGGCACCCGCATCCAGGCCATGACCACCGGGCCGTTAAAGGGAGATATGGTGATCGATGCCGGCGGGCGGTGGGTGGCGCCGGGTATCATTGATGTACACACCCACATACGCGATATGGAACTGTCCCAAAAGGAAGACTGGGTAAGCGCCTCGGCAGCGGCCGCCCGGGGAGGCATCACCACCGTATGCGATATGCCCAATACGCGCCCCGCCACCTTTGATGCCGAAGGCCTGCGGGCTAAATGGCGGGCCGCTGCCCGTTCCACGGTAAATTACGGCATCAATTTTGGCGTAACCGAATATAATCATGATGAAATGGAAAAGGTCACGGGTATCAACGCCTTTAAGATATTTATGGCCGAATCCAGCGCGGGGTATGTAGTGGAGGCGATGGATGTGATACGCCGTGTTATGGAGATTGCACGGCGCCGGAATATCCCGCTGATGGTACACAGTGAATTGCAAAGTTGTGTGGAAGCGCATCATCAACGGTACGCGATGACCATGTCTAATCACCATCTGCTGCGTCATCGGGAATGCGCCATTCGCGCCACGGAACGGTTGCTGTATTTACAAAAGGAAACCGGCGCGCCGCTTTACATTGCCCATGTCTCCACCGCGGAAGAAATAGAACTGATTGCCCGGGCCAAACAAGCGGGACAAAAAGTGTGGTGTGAAGTCACCCCGCATCATCTTTTCCTTGATCACGGCGTTGCGGAAAAAGCGGGGCATTATGCCAAGGTCAACCCGCCGCTCAGGGAAAAGCACCATTCACATGCTCTGCAACAGGCCGTTGCGGATGGCGTGGTGGATACCATCGGTACCGATCACGCGCCGCATACTCTCGAAGAAAAAGCCCGGCCCTATCCCGAAGCGCCCTCCGGTTTTCCGGGTCTGGAAACCAGCCTGGGGCTGATGTTGCAGATGTATCATCAGGGGCAAATTGATAAAACGCGGCTGGAGCAGATGATGTGTACCGCCCCGGCCCGGATTTTTAATATGAAAGACCGCGGTATTTTGCGTGAAGGCGCTTATGCCGACATCATTATTGTGGATGAAGAGCGTCCCTGGCGCGTGGACCCCGCGGCATTTTTCACCAAAGCCCGTTACAGCCCGTTTAAGGACATGTTACTAAAAGGGCAGGTGATCACCACTATTGTAAACGGACAACCGGTCTGGCATGATAACCGCCTCCGGCCAACGAAAGGAATGCCCCTTGAATACCACTAAAAAAGAAATCATTCTCGCCCTGCATCAAACCGGCGCGGTACGCTTCGGTTCTTTTAAACTGAAATCCGGTTTAACATCGCCTTTTTATGTGGATCTGCGCGCGATTATTTCCCATCCCCGGTTGATGGACCTGATCACTGCGGAACTGGAAAAGCTGTGCCGCACATTATCTTTCGATTATCTCACCGGTATCCCATATACCGCTTTGCCCGTGGCGGCGGTATTGAGCGATCACCTGAAAAAACCGCTCGTTTATCACCGCAGGGAAGCCAAGGCTTACGGTACCGGGAAATCCCTCGAAGGTCATTTTCAGACGGGTAAAACCTGTCTGGTTGTGGATGATGTGATGACCACCGGTGAAAGCAAGCTGGAAGCGGCGGAAGCCCTGCGGGCCGCCGGTTTGAAGGTACGGGATTTTGTCATTATCGTGGATCGCAGTTTTGACGGCGCGGCCTATATGGAGCGTCACGGTTTTCGCCTGCACGCGCTGGTCACCATGAAAGAACTGGTGGCGGTATTGTCCGAAAACGGCCTGTTGGAGCCGGCGCGCAGGGAAGAGACACTACACTTTCTGGAGCATCCGCCGCGCGCGGCCCGGGCCCGTATGGAAGATATGGCCCGCCATGCCCCGGCGCCCTTTAACCGGCGTCTGGCGGAAACAGCGATACGGAAAAAAAGCAATCTGATTCTTTCCCTCGATGTTACGCGGCAGGAACGATTTTTTGAACTGCTGAAACCGTTGGCTCCTTATATCGTCATGGTAAAAACCCATGTGGACATATTGGATGATTTTGATGATGATTTTATCACACGCTTAACCGAGTGGGCGCGAAAGGAAAATTTTTTGATTTTTGAAGACCGCAAGTTTGCGGATATCGGTAACACCGTTCGGCACCAGTTCCGCGGCGGCCGATACCGCATAGCCGAGTGGGCCGATTGTGTAACGGTGCACGCCTTGCCGGGCAAAGGGATACTGGACGGTTTGTTCGGCGGTCTGGAACGGCCGACAGCGGCCTTTTTACTGGCCGCCATGAGCGCCGAAGGCCATCTCCTTTCCGATACCTATACCCGTCAAACCATTACCATGGGTGCCGCATACCCGGAAAGGGTGGCCGGATACATCGGCTTTGCCCCGGACAGGACGGGGCTGCAACGTTTACGTTCCAAAATGCCGGCCACCAGCTTTATGCTTATGCCCGGCGTGCATCTGGAAAGCAAGGGCGACGGCCTGGGCCAACGCTATGTTAACGCGCGGGAAGCGGTGCTCGGCGGGGCGGATTTCATAATCACCGGCCGCGGCATTGTGCAGGCGGAGGATCCCGTGAAAGCCGCTCAACAATACCGGGATACCGCCTGGCAGGCCCTGACGGAACGGGAAAACAGAGATCAATCATAATGCAGACACATAATAACGGGAGACTTATGGAGCATCTTATATCCATGCGCGATCTGGACACAAGGCGCATCAATGCCCTGATTAAACGGGCGGGGGATATTGAAAGCGGTCGTGAAAAACCGGATATGAGTAACCGGGTGATGGGCGCCCTTTTTTTCGAACCTTCCACACGGACGCAACTCTCTTTTGACACGGCCATGAAGCGGCTGGGCGGTAAAGTGATTACCATGTCCGGTACCAAAGGCACCAGCGTGGAAAAAGGCGAGTCCCTGGCCGATACGGTAAAAATTATCAACCAATACGCCGATATCATCGTGGTGCGTCATTATAACGAGGGCGCGGCGCGTTATATCTCGGAACAGGTGGATATCCCCGTTGTCAATGCCGGCGACGGAGCCAATCAACATCCCACCCAGTCTCTGCTTGATCTCTATTCCATTCAAAAAACACAAAACACGCTGAACAACCTGCGTATCGCCCTTGTGGGCGATCTTAAATACGGGCGTACGGTGCATTCGCTGGTTTATGCCCTGGCCGGTTACAATCCGGTTTTTTATTTTGTGGCGCCGGAAGCGCTGGCCATGCCCCAATATATACTGGATGACCTTGATAATATGGGCATGACCTACGAAGTGCGGGAAACCCTGGAAGAAATCATTCCCCAACTGGATATCATGTATGTTACCCGAATACAGAGAGAACGCTTCGCCGATCCGGAAGAATATGAGAAAGTAAAAAACGCCTTTATCATACGCGCCGCGCATCTCACGGAGGTGAAGGAAAATTTTCGTATTCTGCATCCGTTGCCGCGGGTTAATGAAATTCATACCGATGTGGACACCCTGCCCGGTGCCTATTATTTTCAGCAGGCGGGAAACGGTGTGTATATGCGTCAGGCCATCCTGACCACGCTTCTGGAACAGTTATAAGGAAATGATTATGGATAAAAAATTAAAAGTCGATCCCATACGCGAAGGGACGGTTATCGATCATATACCGGCAAACAAGGCCCTGCAGGTTCTTTCCATAATAAAAGCGGCGCAAGATGATGTGGTCACCGTGGGCATCAATTTCGCCAGTCATAAATTCGGACGGAAGGATATTGTTAAAATCGAAGGCCGGGAGCTTTCGCAAAAAGATATCAACAGCATCGCGCTCATCGCGCCGGACGCCACGGTGATCATCATACGTGATTTTCAGGTGATCAACAAATATCCGGTGCAAATACCCGATACGCTGAACGGACTGGCCCGCTGCGCCAATCCGCGCTGCATCACCAATCATGAAGAAATGATGACCCGCTTCCGTGTGCAGCAGAAAAATCCCGTGCGTCTGCGTTGCCATTACTGTGAACGGGTGTTCGACGGTGATGAACTGGAGTTGGTAACGGCTTAAAGCAGCCGCAGAATGGAAAGGCCGGCCAGCAGGGCGGTTTCCGCGCGCAAACGGGAGGGCCCCAAACTGACGGCCTTGAAGCCGTTATCCTGTAACAAACCGATTTCCGTTTGGGATAATCCGCCTTCCGGGCCCACACATATAAGACGGTCGCCTTCATTCTGCAATTCCCCTGCCAATGGCGGAAAATGGGCGTCCACGGCCACAAATTTTTGCGGCACCGCCTGAACGGCCGCAATAAACATATGGATATGCTTGTATAAATGCAGGGCGGGCAGATAAAATCGTTGATTTTGCTTAAGCGCCTGACGCAGGATTTTCTCAAAGCGTCCGTGATTCGCACTGCCGTATCCGCTGTGCTCCGTGCGTATCAGATGGATATCCGTGGCGCCCAGTTCCGTCACTTTTTCCAATGCCCATTCCAGCCGTTGCGGTTTGATAAACCCCATGGCCGCGTGCAAAGCCGGTTGAGGGGCATCATGTTTCGTTCTCTCCAGGATGTGTACCCGTACCCGTGGTTTTAGGGAGGTGATTTCTCCGGAATAATGACCGCCCTGGCCATCGGTTAATGCGATACGGTCACCCGTCTTTTTGCGCAAAGTTCGTGCGATATGTCGGCTTTCAAATTCATCCAGTGTAACGACCGATGCCTCCTCCGATACCACAGGGCAGAAAAACAAATCCATGTCAACTCCGTATATTTTGCGGCATGCGCGCTAATATTGTAACTTAATTATTTATTTACAGAAAAGACGGAAGGCAATTTAGCCCTTTTCCGGACGGTTCACCAAAATAAAAAAGGAAAGAGATGCACATTGTAGAAATCGGAGATATTAAAATCGGAGCGGGGCAGCCTTTGGCGTTGATAGCCGGGCCGTGCGTCATCGAAGGCGAAGATATCGTGCTGCGCATCGCCGAACAGGTTAAAACCATTGCCGAACGGGTGGGGATGCCGGTCATTTTTAAATCTTCTTTCTTAAAAGACAACCGTTCCTCCTCCCAATCTTATCAGGGCCCCGGTTTAGAAGAAGGCTTGCGGATTTTACAAAAAGTGAAGGATCAATGGGAAATGCCGGTGCTTTCGGATATTCACGATCAGCATGACGCACCGGCCTGTGCCGAGGTGCTGGATGTGATTCAAATCCCGGCCTTTCTTTCCATGCAAACCTCCCTGTTGCTGGCCGTGGCCCGTACCGGTAAACCGGTTAACGTGAAAAAAGGGCAGTTCCTTGCCGCTTCCGATATGCAAACGGCCATCAATAAGATGTCCGGTGAAGGCAATACCCAAATTATGCTCACCGACCGCGGCACCATGTTCGGTTATCACAATTTGGTGCTGGACATGCGCAATCTTAAAGTGATGCGCGACCTGGGCTATCCCGTCATACTCGATCCGACCCATTCCATTCGTAAATACGGCGTAAGCAGCAGCGATAAGCGCGGCGGCGCCAAGGAGTTCATTTTTGGTTTGAGCCGGGCCGGCGTGGCCGCCGGCGTGGACGGCATCTTTATCGAAACCCATCCCGATTGTGATAACGCCTTGTGCGACGCGGCCAGCATGCTGCCCATGCACCGCTTTGAAGACCTGTTGCGTCAGGTGAAAGCCATTGACGAATTGGTTAAACCGCATATTCCCCATGATGAGGACGGATTGTAATGCAGCGTAAAATTAAACCCATTCGCCTGCTGCTGATGGATGTGGACGGTGTTTTAACCGCCGGCGGCATCATTTATTCCGCAAACGGCGATGAGCTAAAATCCTTTAATATACAGGACGGCATGGGGGTAACGCTGATGCGTATGGCCGGATTGAAAACCGGCATCATTACCGGTCGTCGTTCACCCATGGTGGAACGCCGTGCCCGTGAGCTGAAGATGGACCTGTTGGATATGGGTCATTTTGATAAACTGCCGCGTTATTATGCTTTGCGCGATCAACTGGGGCTCAGAGATGAAGAAATCGCTTACATTGGCGACGATGTACAGGATTTGTGCATTCTGAAACGGGTGGGGTTCAGTGTGGCCCCGGCTAACGCCCGTCCGCAGGTTAAAGAGCGGGTGGATTATGTCACCGAAGCACGGGGCGGCGAGGGGGCCGTGCGCGAAACGGTGGACCTGATCCTTTATCATCAGGGCCGATGGGAAGAGCTGATCCGCAAGCTGGAACAATAAATCATGGAAAGCCAAAAAATGTCTGACATCATCGAATCGGCCAAAAAAGTCATACGTATCGAACGGGAATCCTTAAAGGCGCTGGAAAACCGTATCGGCGCCAATTTTGAAAAAGCGGCGCGTCTCATTTTGGAAAGCAGCGGCCGGGTGATTATTACCGGCATGGGTAAATCCGGCCATATCGGCAAAAAAATGGCGGCCACCCTGGCCAGCACCGGCACCACTTCGTATTTTTTACACCCCGCCGAGGGCCTGCATGGCGATCTGGGCATGGTGCAGCGACATGATGTGGTGATTGCCATTTCCAAAAGCGGGGAAACGGAAGAGCTGCTGCATATTCTGCCAACCATTCGCCGCCTTGATGTACCCGTAATCGCCATGACCGGGAATCCGGAATCCACTCTGGCCCGCAACGCTTATGTCAGCCTGGATATCAGCGTGCGCGAGGAAGCCTGTCCGCATGATCTGGCACCCACCTCCAGCACCACCGTAACGCTGGTAATGGGTGACGCCCTGGCCATTGCCCTGTTGGAAGCGCGCGGTTTCACGCCCGATGATTTTGCCCTGTTACATCCCGGCGGTTCATTGGGTAAAAAATTGTTGCTCAAAGTCAGTGATGTGATGGAAAGTAACGGTAAACTCCCAATGTGTCGGGCGGACGACCCCATGCGCGTGGCTGTTATGGAAATGGCCCACAAACGCGGTATCTGTCCCGTGGTGGATGAGGCGCGTCGCCTGCTCGGTGTGATCACCACGGGGGACCTTAACCGCTTGTTGGAAGTTAAAGAAGATTTCTTTGATGTACCCGTCCGGAAAGTGATGAACACAACACCCAAATGGATCGATCAGGAAGAGCTGGCCGTGCTGGCTTACCAAAAAATGGAACAATACAAAATCATCGCCATGCCGGTTTTAAATGACGAGCGTCTGATCGGTGTGGTACACCTGCACGATTTAATGCAACAGGGTTTGGGCCGTTGAAAAAATATATCCTTGGTTTGATGGGGGCCGGGCTGCTTTGGGTCGCCTGTGACAGGGAAACGCCCGCCGGCGGCGCCACACTGGCGACAAAAAACACGTTGCCCGATCAGGAAAGTTGGAACACAACACTTATAATTACCTACGAGGGCCGTAAGAACGGTGTTTTACAGGCCGGGCATATCCAAAAATATCTCAAGCGAAAAAAGACCTATATCAAAGACAGCCTTACGGTTGATTTTTTTGATGAGCGGGGACGGCATACTTCCCGGCTTACCGCGCGGGCCGGTGAAGTGCACGACAAAACCCAGGATATGATGGCCTATGATCATGTGGTGGTGGTGTCCGACAGCGGCGTTACCCTTTACACCGATACATTGCACTGGGATAATCAAAATAAAAAAATATATACCCATACGCCGGTTATGTTTATCACAGCCCTCGATACCTTGTATGGAGATCAATTTCAATCCGATTCCCGCCTGGAAAATTATACCATTCGCAACGCCAGCGGTGTTTCGTATCGCCATTTCCGGGAAGAACAACCGTGAAATATCCGCTTTTGATGTTGTTGGCTTTCCTGTTTACGGTTGCCCAAAAAAATAACCGTGTGGAAATCATCCATGCCGATACCAACAGCGGTCGTGTTGTGGAAGGCGAGCAGTTACGAATTCTAAACGGTCATGTGCATATCCGTAAGGACAGCGTGCATCTGTATTGCGACGAAGCTGTATTTTACAGCCGGCAGGACTTTATCCGTCTCACCGGTCGGGTTCGCATTGATAATGGCCTTAGAAAACTACGCGGTCCGTTTTTGGATTATTATCCCAAAACGGATATTGCCGAGGCCTACGGCGGTGTAACTTTGACCGACGCGGAAGATACGTTATATGCCCGACGATTGCGATATGATATGAAAACCGATACGGTACGGGCCGAAGAGAAAATGGTTTATCTGAACGGTCCCAGGTGCATCCGGTTAAGCGGTGAACGCGCTTTTTATAATCGTACCCGCGCGCGGCTGCATGTGTGGGAAAACGCCCGTTTTGAACAACGGGACAGTAGCACGTTGGATACTCTGCACATCCGGGCCGGTCATTTTTTTTATTTTAAAACACCGAACCGTTACTTATACGCCAGGGATAGTGTTGTGGTAACAAAGGGTTCCTTTCACGCCCGAGCGGATAGTATGCGATATGTTCCCGATGAAGAAATGGTTTATTTAATGGGGCGTCCACGGGTTACTGTGGAAAAAAATTTGCTGCTTGGTTCACGTATCCGGGCATTATTGGATTCCAATGCCGTTAAACACGTTTGGGTGAATGATCAGGCGCGCGCACTGTCGCCGCGTGATTCGCTTTCCGGATTGAAAAATCGCCTGAGTGGTAAGGAAATAGAATTGTTCATCGAAGATAAAAAACCGGTGTTGATAATTGCCAGGGAGAACGCCGGTTCGCGCTATTTTGTAGAAAGCGAAACCGAAAAAGGCGAAAACCGGGCCACGGCCGACTCCATTTATGTTTTTTTTCGCGAAGGGAAGGCCGATTCCATAGTAGTCAGTGGCGGTGTAAGGGGAACCTACTATCCCGACAGCTATAAAGGAGAAAGGAAAGATTAGCATGTCCGTGCTATCCGGCGATAAGCTGGTCAAGATTTACAATAAAAGACGGGTGGTTAACGAAGTAAGTTTGCAAGTGAGCCAGGGTGAAATTGTAGGTCTTCTGGGGCCCAACGGCGCCGGTAAAACCACCACCTTTTACATCATTACCGGAATGGTCCGGCCCAATGAGGGCCAGGTGAAAATCGACGACAGGGACGTTACCCGCTTCCCCATGTACAAGCGCGCCCGTCACGGTGTGGCCTATCTCCCGCAGGAGGCTTCGGTGTTTCGTAAACTGACGGTGGAAGAAAATCTGCTTTCGATTATGGAAATGCTGGGCGTGCCGAAAAAAGAACGTAAACTTAAAACCGAGCAATATCTGGAAGAGCTTAATATTACCCATATAGCCAAAAGCCTGGGCTACCATTTAAGCGGCGGTGAACGGCGACGTACGGAAATTGCACGGACTCTGGTAACCAACCCCAAATTCATATTGCTGGATGAACCATTTGCCGGTGTTGATCCCATCGCCGTGGAAGATATACAAACCATTGTTCACGGTTTGAAGAACAAAGGAATTGGCGTATTGATCACCGATCATAATGTCCATGAAACCCTTTCCATAACCGATCGGGCTTATTTATTGTTTGAAGGACGTATTTTAAGAGAAGGTGATGCGGAAACGCTGGCGGAGGATGAACAGGTAAGAAAATTGTATCTTGGAGAAAATTTTAAATTGATGCGTTAAGCCGTGTTGGCGTTTAACGGACGTTTATTGACGTAAATAACATTTTCCTTACTGAAAATTTTGGAAATGATTAAGGGTGAAATTTCCGACGCGTTGGGAATAACCAGCCGGTTAAAAGGGAAACGCATTTTTCGGAAAAGCAATAAACCGTCATCCTGATGTTCCAGGTGATATCCTGATTTTTGGAGTAACCCCGTGAGTTGGGCGGCGGATATTTTATGAAAACGAATTTTTTTATCTAAATACGGAAAATCACTTCCCTGCGGTAACGGCTGTTGACGATCGGCATAACTTTTACGATATAGCTCAATAGCACGACGCATCAGAATCATTAATTCTTCCGCGGAATGGGATTGAGTAAAACATCCTGGTAAATTTTCACACGATCCCACATAACGCGTGCCATCGTATTCTTTTTTGATAATAACTTTCATGTCATTCGTCAACCTAAATCCCTTATGAACTGTGAATATATAGGTTCTGGATACCTAAGTCAATTTTTGATATGTGATATAACGCAAT
>RFFS01000005.1 GCA_003696775.1 Calditrichota bacterium | reverse complement strand
GTAACGAGACGAATGCTATTACGTCGGCATACATCCGTCAGGCCGCGGGCCACATTCCAGGTGGTGGCGATGACCATATCCGGCGTAGTGGTGAGCAACTCCTGCTTCAGAGCACGGCGCACTATAAATGTACGTCCCTGTTTCCAGTTCCGGCCGTCCATCAGACGTATGGCAAAAGGCCGATGCTCCGTATGGACCGGAAAATCGTCGCGTTTACGGGTGAAAACCGTTACATTATGGGCATGGGCCAGGCTTTGCGCCATGCCCATGGCCCACTGGGCAATTCCGCCGCTGTAGGGCGGAAAATCCTCGGAAAAAATATAGATGTTAATCGTCGCCTCGTTGGTTAGATTGATCCTTATCCGGGGACAGCGCATGCCCCGTTTTTTGTCCGTGCAACACATCTTCCAGTTGGCGGGTCATGCGTTCCAGGGCAAACATTTCCGCAACCCTTTGATGGGCGGCTTCCGCCATCGTTTTACGTCGATCGGCATGATCGTACAAGGCCGTCAGCTTCCTGGAAACCGTTGCGGGTTCCTTCGTTACCAGATAGCCGTTTACACCGTTTTCAAGCACCCGGGCGGCGCCGCCGGCGGCGGTGGTGATCGGCGCGCAACGTAGATACATGGCCTCCAGCAGCGCGTTGGATATCCCCTCGTTGCCGGATAACAGAACAAAAACATCAGCCGCGGCATAATAGGCGTAGGGGTTTTCCAGATAACCAGTGAAACGCGCCGTGCCTTCCGCCAACATACGTCGGGCTTTTTCTTCAAGACGGGCACGCTCCGGGCCGTCCCCCACTATCCACAATATGCTGTCCGCGTCGGGCCGGGCTTTCTGAAAATCGGCCATCGCTTCGATGAGTGTATCAAAGCCTTTGCGTTCAATCAGCAAACCGCCGGAAACCACGGCAAACGAAGCGGGTTTTTCCGCCGGTTTACGTGCTTCACGTTCCAGCGCTTCCAGGTCCAAACCGTTATAAATAACATGTATCTTTTCGGCAGGCAACCAGCCCTGGGTTTGCAGGGCTTGCCTGATGGGTTGGGCATTGACGATGAGACCGGCGCAGTGCTTTAGAAACATAAAGCGGTTGATGCGACTGCCGGGCAGGGCGCGTACAATGCCCAGACGCACATAATTAGCCACGCCTGTCCAGGCGCTTAACACCGCCGCGAGAAAATAATCTTTCCGCTTGGTTGGAATCAGCGCATCCACTTTGTTTTTTTTGATATAACGATAGAGTCGGAACAGGGTGTAAAAATCCGCCTCGCTTAAGAACGGCAGGCGCAGGCTGTGCGCCTGTTGCGGCAAACGGCGTCCCAATTCATCACTGCGCCAGGCCACGGTAACCCTGTGTCGCCTGGCCAGCGCCCCGGCGGCCATCATGGTCCATTTTTCATTACCGCCCCACATACGCGCGGAATTCATAAAAAGAATATGCATCACGTGTCCTGTTCCATTTGCCGGTATGCGTCGCGTACAGCATCCACCGCGATATCGGCCACACGGGGCGTGTCGCTGATCACCTGCTGAAAGGGTATGCCATAAGGCCCGAAACGCCGCAAATGTTCCACATCGGCGCGATACAAACCTATAACCGCTGTTTTTCCGGCGGAGGCCACATGAATTAGCGAAGTATCAGGTGAAATCAGCATACGAGCCGCATGAATCAGGGTATAGGCTTCATAAATATTTTCCGTTGGCGGCACCGGCCATACATGATCAAAGGAATCTTCCAGTTCTTCTTTTTCCGCCTGTTTATCCGGCATGGCCAGCACAAGCACCGGCCGCTCTATTGTGCTCAACAGCGTTTTCCATTTATCCAGGGGCCACTCGCGCTCCCGCTGACCCGCCGAAAGATTGATGATGATGCCCTCCGCTTTTTTCAGCTCCGCGGCACCGTGCTTTATTTCGGGCCGACAGGCCATGACCGGAATATGCGGCCGACAATCTTCCAACGATATCTCCGGTTCAAGAAAACGCAACAGGGCGCAATTCTTCTCGGCGATGGGTGAATGAAAAGGCGTTTCCAGCACCGCATTAAAAAAATGATCCTGCGCCGGGTGACTAACGCCAACCCGCACCCGCGCCGGGATAAGGCGGGTATGCAGCAAAAAATTAAAAGAAGGATGATCCTTGGTGTTGAACAACAGATCAAAACGGGTGTGACGCATGGCCTTAAAATAGGCCGGATAATCCTGCTTGACGGGATAAACCCGGTCCACCAACGGATCGGCGCGGAAAAAACCGGCATTGGGGCCCAGACAAATCACATGCACCCGGCAAGCGGGAAATTGCGTTTTAAGCAAGCGCAACAACGGCGTGAGTAAAATCGCGTCGCCCAATTTTTCCTGAGCAAGGATGGCCACATCATTCAGGGGCCCGTCGTGCCGGGTCATCGGGCGCGGGGCATGGGCAAACAGGGTTAATCCTTTAAGTAACCAGGCCCGTCGGCGCGCCTTGCGTTGCCTTTTAACGGTTGCGTCCGCGCTTCTCATCCAGTTTTTCCTGAAAAAAAGCTTCCAGTTTTTTCACCATGCCCGGTATGGTAAAATGCTCCCGCACACGCTTTAAACCGGCTTCTCCCATTTGAGCCAGCTTTTGAGGATCGTCCAACACACGGGCAATGGCTTCCGCCAGGGCGGCGCTGTCCCGGGAAGGCACAATCAAACCCGTTTCGCCATCCCGCATCAGCTCACGTACACCGTTCACATCCGTGGCCACCACCGCCTTGCCAACGGCCATGGCTTCCATCACCACATTGGGCATACCTTCGTACAACGAGCTGAGAACAAAAAGATCGGCGCCTTTTGTCAGACTTTCCGTGTCTTCCCGAAAGCCCAACAGGTGCACAACATCTTCCAAACCTTTATCGCGGATACGGGCGCGCAGGCTTTCTTCTTCCTTTCCTTTCCCCGCTATCAATACGACAAAATCATCGCGGCGGGCGCGTAACAAGGCTGCGGCATCAATCAGATATTCAAACCCTTTCTGGTTGCTGAGACGCCCGGCGGCGAACAGAACTTTGCGCCCCGGATAGTCTTGACTGAAATCGTGCGCCCTGACGGCGCTTTTATCTTCGATACCGTTATAAATTACACGGATGTGGTTTGGCGGAAACCAGCCGAAAGATTCATAAGTTTCCCTGATACTTTGGGTATTGGTCACCATGCCGTCGGTGAGTCGGGTCAGGGTAGCTTTGTGTTTCCATTCATTTCCGATGAGCTGTACCCCGTGACGGGCGATAACCACCGTATCCCCGGCCAGTCGGGCGCCCAGGCCGGCAACACGAACATCCTTGTTCAGGTTGCACACCAGGACATCCACTTTGTTTTCCTGCAAAAATCGTTTTACACGCAGGGTCTTTAGCGGACTGAAATCGGCATAAATACCTATTTCCACTGTGGGCACGCCAAAAGCCGCCGCCCGTTTGAGAATTTCCGCGTTATTTTTACTGGCAATCCAGACGCCGTGCCCCGCCTCGCGCAGGCAGCGCGCCGCCTTAATCATCCATTTTTCACCACCGCCGAACTTATCCGCCGAGATGGAATTGATAAATAAAATATTCATAAACTCTGTACTTGGGTTAAAACAGGGAAATTTAGCGTACTTCACGCTGTATCACAAAAAAGAATGTATTTAAAACGATCCGGGCTGGCTGTATTGGATCGCTAAAAAAAGGATAGGAGCGGGCGGCGCCCAAACGCCTCCGCCCGGTTAACGCACTTTTACCATCTTTTCAATTTTAGAGATCTGCCGGGCGCCGTCCTTTAAAATCACCTTGTACAGATAGGTGCCGTTGGCCGGTTCATCACCGTCCCGGTCCCGGCCGTCCCATTCGATCACATTAAATCCGGGTGTGGAAACATAGCCGGTGAGCTCCTGAATGATGCGTCCCTGAAGCGTATAAATTTTAACGGTCACCTCCGCACCGGAAACGCTGGTCTGGAAAGTAAAGCGGGTGGCGCGACGAAAGGGATTGGGATAATTCATCACACGATCCAGAACCGGCTCGTCTTCGTCGGCCACGGTGAACGCGATGGTTTGTTCGGAAAGATTGTTGAGATTATCATACGCGCTGAATTGCAAGGTATGGCGACCCGATTTCAGGGCCGTGAGAGGATATTCCAGTCGGCCGCGGGTATAGCTGTCGCGATCGTATTTAAAAAAGGCCGATACATCCTGCGCATCACCGTTATCGATGCGCAACTCCAGCCGGTGCCCCAACTGACCGGTTACATTGATGCCGTTTTCGTCTTCCATTTCGATAATAAGGATCGGATTGCTTTGCACCATATCGCCGTCCGAAAAATTTTCCTGATTCTTAAAATAAATATCGATGCCCGGCCCGTCGGTTTCCCCGCCCCGATTTTCGGAACCGATGAATAAGAGATCATCCCTGAAGGCCATGGCCGAACGGGCGCTGTTATCATCCCAGGCGTAAATACTTACGCGTCCCGTGGGTCTGTTTTGATAACGCAAAGATTTGGGAACGATGAAACGCCCCTGTAAAGCACCCTGCTCCACGGAAACTTCTCCCTTAAACAACAGGGGGCCGGGCAAATCATAATTCAAGCCCTTTCCTCCGCCGGTATTCACATCTTCATAGCGGGCGTCGTTGACAATGATAACGGCGCCGCCGTTGAAATCCGTCGCGCGTTTTCCGTCCGTTTCCACTGCGCCGTCTATTTCTACCGTGGCAAGCGCCTTTAATGTATCCGGTTGGATGGAAGATACCTGCATCTTTTCACGGGGATCAATCAGCGTCATGGTCGGATCGGCCAGCAGATGATATTTCTGGTCGTTGACATTACTGCCCGATGTGGAATGCTGCGCCTGCAGCATGGCGGCGCCCAGTTCAATGGATGGGCCGCCCTCCGGGAACAGTTTTTGATAAAAGACCCGGTTAAAACGGGCGTTTTGTTGCGAATAGACCAAACGCGTGGAAACCAGCGCGCCGATGATGCCGGCGTTCTTTTTCCAGATAAGCCCTTCCGTGAAACTGATTTCGAACGGATTATCAAACATTCCGAAATCGCAGGTGGCCGCCACGAGGAAGGGATATTTATCCGGATTGTTGATCGAGCTGTAATCCCGGTCAAAATTAAACACGGTTTCATGCGCCCAGGTGGTGGGCGAACCGTGGCCCACATAATTGATGATCAGCGTGCCGTTGTTGAACTGATTGATGATATCCCTTTGCGCCCCCGGCTTGAGGATGCCCCGGCCGCCCGGAACGGCCGGATAGGCCGTCAGGTAGATTTTTTTCAGGTTAAATTTAGAAATGGGCGTTTCATTCACCAGCCGTTCGGTTTGCGGTTGATGCAGCCAGGGTTCGGTTTTGCCCGCGCTAGTTGTGGTGTCATCGGCAACGAGAGTCACTTCCATTTGCCAGCCGTCACGCGCCGGATTGGCTTCGTAAGTGCGTATTTTTTCCAACATCACCTGTGCATCAAGACTGTTTTCCACCGGCAACCTCCCGATAGCCAAATCCGGACGGATGTTACGCAGCGAAGCGGAATTATCCGTATTGACCAAATCACCGAAATAGGCATCGCATTCACGGCTGTCGATTTCCGATGTGTCGTAAATCTCAAAAACAGGCACCACGCTGCTGTCCTTAATGGTGATATGTCGGTAATCGTAATGACCGTCGCCCAACAGCAGTACATAGGAAACGGAAGGCGTTTGCCAGTTGTTGTAGGCATAGCGCAAAAAATTGCGGATAGCCGTGGGGTCCTGCACTCCGCTGTTGAAATAGAACTCAATGTCTTCCACATTCACGGTTTTGACGCTCAGCGCAGGACGCATGGCGGCAAATTCAGCGGCGTCATCCAGCAAAGAACGACGGGTTATGATGATATAATCCGCCTGATTGGCAGCGCTGAGTAAATCCTCATAGGGCGTGAAGGTATTAAATTCCCGGACCTCACTTACCGGACTCAGGGATGGACTGAATACCAGCCATTGTTTGGGGTTTTCTTTTTCAGCCACATCAATTTCCAACATACCGTTTTGCGGGCTTCCGTTTTCGCGGAGAATCAGAGGATTCAGCACATCGGTAATATCCCATATCTGCCAGTCGGCGGCGGTGGTTAAACCGCTGACTTTATAGCGCATGGCCGTATTTTCTTTTGTTGTGAAAAAGGTAAGATAATTATTGACAGCCGTTAAACGGGCCTGATAAATAAGACTGATGTAATCCAGGTGGGCCACGGCCGCTTCATCACTGCCGGTAAACTGGATGGAAACGGCATTGGCGCCCGATTTGAGCACACCAGCCGGAATTTCCCGGGTGGCTTTGGGACGCGCACCGCCGGTAAACTGAAAATTGTTTAATAAGGCGGCGCCATTCAGAGATAAATTGATTTTATAAACGGAAGAAGGTTCCAGATAATGGATGCCCGTGGCCCCCTTAAAGCGCGCCACCATGGTGGCCGGCTCACCGGCCGGGGTGTTATCCGGCAGGGCGATGTCGAAGGTGTAAGTATTGCTCAGTCCGAAAAAACGGTAACCGTACCAATCCGGCCCGGAATTTAACAGATTGTACAAATCCTTTTCGTAATGGTAGCGAAAGGTGCCGTAATCGGTTTCAACAGGGTTATTGAGTGATGGGAATGTGGAGGCGGTCATACGCTTGCCGCCGGTGCCGGAAACGTCAAGGATATAGGTGTTTTCAGTATCATAGGTATGCATCTGATACTGAAAATCTTTTTTGCCGTCTTCATAAAACCAGCCGTTGACATGCCGACCGTAAAACAGAAAATAATCGTTACCGTTGAACAGGCCGTCTTGGTTGGCATCCACCATATATAAAGGTGTTTCCGCCGTAACGGATGGATTGTATCGGCCGGCGTTGGTGGCCCGGCTTAATTCATGGCCGCCGTTGTTAAAAAGTTGGATCTGATCGAGCGGCATGCCATCGCCCAGACCGGCGGCACGCAAACCGGCGGCGGTGATTTTATACACCCCATCCCGGTTGATTGTAAAGGTATGATATTGTTTGCGGGTTAGTCCGCTTAATTTGGCCAGGCGCCGGTTGGCGCGGGGTAGTTGCCAGGCGGCCGCCTGATCAAAATTGATCAGCATATTTTTATACAACGCGTCCAGTTTCCCGCGCTGACGGAAGCTGCGGCCGCTGTGTCCCTCGCCGCTGATGCGCACCGTGATCCGGGCCTTTTTCAACACCCGCAGGGTATGCGTGGCTGCGTCATATTGTAACGGATGGATCGTAAGCGGTTGTATCATCATATCACGGAACCGATACGGCGCGCCGATTTCCACCCATTGATGGCGCGTTAAGGGCGGAGGTGTTTCCGTTTGCAAGGCCGTGGTGCTGATGCCGCGTTCATCCTTATAAATTCGCAGCGGCGGCGCCAGCAGGAACCGGGATCGTGTTTCCAGTTGCTCCACCTGAATCCGTACTTGCGCCTGACCGTTTTCCGGTATGCCGAGATTAAAAGACTGCCAGGGTAAGGTGCGTTCGTCGGGGGTGGCGGCATCGCTGATGGCATCGCTAAAGGAAACCTGATGATAAAGGACGCCGTTTTGACGGATTTTTTGTATCTCCAGCCTGCCCAGTTCCCATTGATAGACGGATTCCGCACTGTTTTGGCTGAGCAGCTTCAGTTCACCGGCATTTAGAACGGATCCGGTTTGCCATATGAGCAGGTTTAAAGCAAAAACAAAAAATCTTTTCATAATCTTTCCGAAAATTTTATCCATGCATTATTATACGCAGTGCAAAGGTACCAATAAATAGTAAAAATTGGTACCATCCCTTTAAAAAGTGTTACAACAGATAATTGAAACGCAGATATCCGGTGGTTGTTCGCGCCGCGCCGCGTAAACTGTCATCATAATGATTGACGGACGCAAAGGCGGACCAACTCAGTTTTTTGGAATAGAGCCAGGTGAAGCGCACAAACGGCCCGCTGTTTGCTATGACGCGATTCAGCCGCTTTACCGGAAAATAACGCCATTCATTCCGCGCGAAATAGTTGTAACCGATTTGCACATTCATGCGGCGCCATATCGTTTTACGGATGTAACCGCTTACATAAGCCACCCGATACGATTGAATGATGTTTTGGCTGAACGTGGATGCAAAAAAGCTGCCCTTCTCTTCCAGTTCCAGACGCCCGCGCATGCCCGCTTCACATCCGTGGGGCATGATCCGGCTCAGGGAATCCGAGACGGTGTATTTTCTATACAGGAAAGAACGCGGCGTAAGGTTTAGGGCGTCGAAATCATATTCCGTAAAATCCGCTATGACAGAGGTGCGGAATGTATTCCGCCAACCTCCGTTGCGGTAACTTACCACCGGTTCCAACTTTAAAACACGGTTGCGGTTATTGTTGATGCTTTGTTCCCTGTAAATATAAATCTGATGATACCAGTAACTGTAAAAGCGGATACCGACATCCAGATAAGGTGAAAAACGGTATGTGTAATTAAGATTCATGATAAACCGTTGTTCGTCACGATCATCAAAATTATACAGGGAATCCGGCGTATCGTATTGCAGCTTGTTGTAATTAAGTTGAACCGACAGCGTTTGCCGGCCGGTGACATGCCATTGTATTTGGGCGCCCAATCCGCTTTGCCGCGTTTCGCTATCTGTCCGAATGCCCGTATTGTCGATGCTTTCGCTACCGGTACGAAACTCCAGCGCGTACTGTAATGTAGCGCCCCAATAGTTATAGCGCACTAAATTTTCCATAAGGAAAATATCACGACTGGTGAAATAGTTGATGTGTTTGGAGCTGAGACGATTAATCAGATCGAGCCGGGAGGCGTCGCCCAAACGATACATCAAATGGTTTGAAGCCTGACGGTTATAGATGGCCACATTCAGCAATTTCGTGGCGGAGGGGTTATAAAACTGTTTTACCGATTCGCCGAAAACAACACGCAGGGAGTCCTGTGTTAGGGGACTAAAGCGGGTAAAGAAACGCACGGCGGCGCTATTATCAAAACTTTTGCGTGTTTCAAAAAAATCATACTCGCTGCGGGCGCGCAATCGTGTTCGATAGGCACCCAATGCCACATCGCGCACATCCACCGCCATGCCGGTATCCCATCCCCATTCCAGTAAATGGTTGGTGCGCGCTAACTGATAGCCGATTTGCGGTGTCATATCTACCCCGGCAATTGGCTGAAATCGGGCACGCACACCGCCGGCCCAGTTAGCAAACACATTACTCTGCACCGGTTGCCTGTCGCCCAATATCCATTGCGTGGCATACATACCCAGTTGCAGGTGGTTATTCAACGGATAAAGCAGACTCCCGTTGAAATTATTTTCATCCTTCCATTGGTTGCGCAGGGAGCGGCTGGTGAACGCCTGTCCGCGGAAGCGGTCTTCCAGATGCCATTGCCAGCCATTGGCCGCCAAACCATGCACAAGTATATTTTGGCGCCAATCCCAGGATGTATTCTGACGGTTAAACTGATGATTAAGCGTCATGTGGTTTCCCGAGCTGTCCGAACTCACCTGAGCCGTAAGCGGCCGGATACCGGTCGAAAAAATCAAAAAAAAACTCAATAAAGTAAGCAGGCGCATGGGGCAACAATGTGTGTCATACATATCACTTTCAAGATAATCAACCGGCGTTACAGTGCCAAAAGGTTTTCTTTGAAAAAAGAATAATTTAATATGAAAAAAGCTGATTTTTTCCACGTTTTTGTAATTTTTTTTGGTAAATTATTTAGTCCGAATGTACCGGAAATAAAACAAGGAATTTTACAATGAATTACCATGAAGAAGCTCTGAAATATCATACCACCGGACGTCCCGGTAAAATCGAAGTCAGTACCACCAAACCCTGTATAACACAAAAGGATTTATCACTGGCCTATACACCGGGCGTGGCCGAGCCCTGTCTGGAAATTAAAAACAACATCAACGACGTATTCAAATACACGGCAAAAGGCAATCTGGTAGCCGTTGTCAGCAACGGCACGGCCGTGCTTGGTCTGGGCAACATCGGCCCGGAGGCGGGCAAGCCGGTTATGGAAGGCAAGGGCGTGTTATTCAAACGCTTTGCCGACGTGGATGTGTTTGATCTGGAACTGCGCACCGCCGATCCGGATGATATCATCAAAGCATGTAAATTATTGGAACCCACCTTCGGCGGCATCAATCTGGAGGATATCAAAGCGCCGGAATGTTTTTATATTGAGGAAACCCTGAAAAGGGAAATGAACATCCCCGTTTTTCATGATGACCAGCACGGTACGGCTATCATTTCCGGCGCGGCCCTGCTCAACGCTTCCGAAATTATCGAAAAGCCCCTGGATCAGATGAAGGTTGTTTTCAGCGGCGCCGGCGCGGCGGGTATCGCCTGCGCGGAATTTTACATTTCCCTCGGGGTACGGCGGGAAAATGTGATTATGTGCGACAGCAAAGGGGTCATCTACAAAGGGCGGCAGGAAGGCATGAATCCCTATAAGGAACGTCTGGCTGCCGACACATCGGCGCGCACCATCGAAGATGCGCTGGAAGGCGCCGACGCCTTTTTCGGTGTATCCGTGGCCAACCTGCTCACAAAGGAAATGGTGCAATCCATGAATCCCCATCCCATCATATTCGCCATGGCCAACCCCGATCCGGAAATCACCTACGAAAACGCCAAAGCCTGGCGCGATGACGTGATCATCGCCACCGGACGCAGCGACTATCCCAATCAGGTGAATAATGTACTCGGTTTTCCCTTTATTTTCCGGGGCGCGCTGGATGTAAACGCCACGGGTATCAACGAAGCTATGAAAGTGGCCGCCGCCCGCTCCCTGGCCGATCTGGCCAAAGAGCCCGTCCCCTTCTCCGTTATGCAGGCCTACGGACAAACCAATCTGAAATTCAGCAAGGAATATCTGATCCCCAAACCCTTTGATCCGCGGGTTTTGATCTGGGAATCGTCGGCCGTGGCACAGGCCGCCATGGATAGCGGCGTCGCCCGCCGGACAATCGATATCGAAAAATATAAGGAAGAACTGGAAGACCGTCTGGGCATGGGGCGTCATATCACCCGCGTTTTCATCAACAAAGCCAAAAAGACTCCCAAAAAAATTGTTTATCCGGAAGGCGATTCCACGACCATCCTTAAAGCCTGCGAAATTATCGTGGCCGAAGGGATGGCCGAACCCGTGCTGCTGGGACGGAAAGACAGCATTTTAAAAGCCATGAAAAACCTGGAAGTGGGCTACCTTGCCCAATCGGTGTCCATTGTCGATCCGACGCAAAGCCCCGATTTCGAAGCCTACGCCGACGCCTATTACCGGATGCGCCAACGCAAAGGGGTCTTGCATACCGACGCCCGACGTATCATGGCCGACCCGGTCTATTTCGGCGCCATGATGGTGCATAAGGGCGATGCCGACGGTATGGTTTCCGGGCTGACCCATCGTTATAAGGACACGATTAAACCCGCTCTGGAAATCATCGGCGTGCGTGAGGATGTTAAACAGGTAGCCGGGATGCACATGGTAATTTTTAAAGACCGGACATTCTTCTTTTCCGATACCACGATCAATATCAACCCCAGCGCCGAAGAACTGGCCGACATCGCCATACTCACCGCGCGCGAAGTGCAACGCATGGGAACGGAACCGCGCGTGGCGCTGCTCTCTTTTTCCAACTTTGGCAGCATAAAACATATTGTCAACAATCGCATCCGCGAAGCCATTGAAATTGTACATGAACGTGAACCGCAACTGATCATAGACGGTGAGATGCAGGCCAGTACGGCGGTGAATCCCAAAATCCTGGACGAGGTGTTCCCCTTTAGCAAGCTGGCCGGGAAAAACGGCGCCAATGTGCTGATTTTCCCCAATATCGAATCCGGGAATATCGCTTATAAATTATTGGAGCATCTTGGTGATGCCGAAATCATCGGCCCCATATTAATGGGATTGAAAAAACCGGTGCATCCGCTGCAAATCGGTGATTATGATGATGTGGGCGTGGTGAAAATGACGGCCATTGCCGTTATGGACGCCCAGACACGCAAATAAACACCACACATCGGTATAAAAACACAGGCGCCCCTTTGGGCGCTTTTTTTGTATTTAAACTTTGCGTTACCAGCCGAATCGTTTCGCCATAAAAAAACAGGCGTGTTTTTTCTCTCTCAAAATAAAAACACGCCCGTTATATGAGGGGTTGCTTGAATGAGACATGAATCCCCTAAGACGTAACAGGGATGATATGAATCGATGACTAAATCCATTTCAATTTTTGTGCCATTGCATAGAACAGATGATAATTCCATAAAAAGAGACCCGTGGCAGGATTTTTGGGGGGTAAAATGTTGATTTTTATCCACAGATGTTGCCCAAATGCCACAGTAAATGCGGCATATATGTGGCGCTTTCGCCACACTTCCCCCAAAATACGGACATACCCGTACGCTCATCTCCGACCACTCATAAAACAGAACCGCTTTGCCAAAAATAAAAAAGGCACAAACCACCACTGATTTGTGCCTTTTTAGCGAAAAATAATGCCGGATTATTTAACCAGTACCATTTTTTTACTGATCACCCGGTCAGGGGTTTCCAGACGATAAATATAACTGCCGCTGGCCATGTGCGCGCCGTCCCACTGTACCTGATGCGTACCGGCCGACCGCACAGCATCCACAAGTGTTGTGACCCGTCGTCCCTGCATGTTATACACTTTTATTTTAACATGCCCGGCATGCGGCAGGGCGTAACGAATGGTCGTTTGCGGATTGAAGGGATTGGGATAATTCTGTTCCAACACATAGTCCAAGGGTACGGCGTCTTCCCTTCCGATCCCCACGGGGCCGTCGGATTTTTTTACCAGCCGGTATTCATCAAGATAGATCAAACCGCTTTCGGCGGAAACACCGGGTACATATCCAAACTGAAAACTATCGGTACGGAATTTCTCCCCGGTTATCGCCTCGTTGGGACTTATCCAACTGCCCACACTACCCGGTTCACTCAGTTTCCATTCCACCAGTTTCCAGCCAATCCAGTCCACCGTAACCCACAAAGAGACTTCGGTATCCTTCCATCCGCCGTCATAAAATTCATCCACGGCAAAACGGAACAGGGTGCCGCTTCCATCACCGTAAATATAAACCTGCATGGTGTAGGTGGAATCGAATTCGATATTTTTATCTTCCGTGGGCGGCAGATATTCGCGTATCAGATG
>RFFS01000044.1 GCA_003696775.1 Calditrichota bacterium | reverse complement strand
CCGGATGCATATCAAGGTGATAAGGCACTGATGGCGCATATTAATGCTTATGGTGATGTACCCTTTACAATGACCTTACGACTGAGAAATGGATATATGAGGAGAAAATACAAAACACAAACAATATGTATAAAATCATAGTAGCTAAACGCCACTACGCTTTATACACCAACCGTTAAAGGAAACCATGCCCGCTTTACTCATTATCCTGATGTGTGGTGTATGGGGCATAGCCCAAAACACAACGCCGCACGATTATTTTATTGCCGATCTTCATGAGGATGTTCTGGAAAGTTATTTCTCCACCGGTCGTGATATCGAACATGCCCATCGTCGCGGCCATGTGGACCTGGATCGCCTGCGCCAGGGGGGCGTGGACGCGCCTTTTTTTGTTGTCTGGCCCGATCCGCGCAAAAACATCGACATGTTTAAGCAGGCCGTGCGCATACTGGATACGCTGGATGCTTTGATTCAGCGCAACCCGTTGCGCGTGGGTAAGGCGGGTAGCGTGTCTGATATCCGTCGCCTGAATGCCGCCGGTAAACTGGCCATAGTCCCGGCACTGGAAAGCGGAACAGCCCTTGCCGATAACCTGCAACACATCGACTATTTTTACCGGCGTGGTATCCGTTATATCAGCATTACCTGGAACGACAGTCCATCCTGGGCCTCGAGCGCCCGGGATGAAAACAAACCCGGTTGGGCCGGTCGTCGCGGACTTAACGCCTTTGGACGTCAGGTCATCCGGCGTATGAATCAACTGGGCATGATGGTGGATGTTTCCCACGCCGGCGAACGTACCTTTTACGATGTGCTGGAAACGACGGATAAACCGATCATCGCTTCCCACTCATCGGTTTACAGTTTGTGCCCGCACTACCGAAATTTGAAAGATGCGCAGATAAAGGCGCTGGCCCGTAACGGGGGTGTCATGTTCATCAATTTTTTTCCGGGTTATCTGGTCAAAGGCTTCGACCGTGCGTATCAACGCGCGCGCCGCCGCGCCGATGCCCTTCAGGATTCTTTACGCGCCGTTTCCGATTCGGCGCTGAAAGCCTTCGATCGATCCGCTTATATCATGGAAAAAATCCGGCCGTTTTACCCGGATTACACGGTGGTGGTTGATCATATCGATTATGTGGCGCAACTGGTGGGCGTGGATCATGTGGGGATCGGTTCCGATTTTGACGGCATCCCCTTAACACCATACGGATTGCAGGATGTATCTCATATGCCGGTACTTATAAAGGAATTACAAAAATGTGGTTACGATACTCTGTCCATACAAAAAATTATGGGCGGCAACCTGTTACGGGTGATGGCGGCCCAAAATAAATAACCCCGGCCGGGCCTGGGCGGAGCATCCGGACGGGGCCTGTCGTTGGTAACGACATTTCAAAATTTCGTGTTTAGCGAATCAACATCATTTTGCGGGTTTGAACCTGCGAGGCGCTGCTCAGCCGGTAGAAGTACGCGCCGCTCGGCAAACGGGTGGCGTCAAAGTTTACCTGATGGCGACCGGCGTCGCGCACCCCGTTAACCAGTTGTGCCACACGTCGTCCCAACAGATCAAACACTTCGAGAAGCACCCGTTCACGCCGGGACAGCTCAAAAACGATGCGCGTTTCCGGATTGAAAGGGTTGGGGTAATTGACATGCAGGGTAAATGCCGCCGGCGCACGTTGTGCGTCCCGTGCCGAGGTGACATCCCCTTCATATTCAAAAGCGCCCAAATCGATCCGACCACCGGGATAATCGCTGCCAAAGGACGGGTCTCCCTTGTCGATGGCGCTGCTGCCTTGCCGCAAAGTATAATCACCCCCCGCGGGGTCCGTGAACATGGGATCGGCGCCGGTAACATCATGCGTTCCGCTGATGGCTTCGCTTTCATTAAACCAGCCGTTATAATCAATCAGTACCGTGCCGTTAAAATCGTTTGTGCTGCCTTTTAATCCTCCTGTATTGTAAATGATATTATTGCGCATATCCATATCGGTTACACCGTCAGCGATCCAAAAATAAGGCCCGGCCATATTGGCCAGCGTGTTGTTGTACATTTTCAAATCGGTTACACCGTCCAACTGTATGCCATAGGCATCGGTATAGGGTGAATCACTTTCTTCCATATCATGGATGACATTATTGTAGATTTCATAATGATCGGCCTTGCCGCCTGCAATGCGTATGCCACCGTTACTGGCGTAGATATTGTTATTGACTATCAGCAAACTGTCGCTATCCTTGCTGATTTTTAAGGCCACGCCGTCCGAGGTGGAAGTGCGCGCGTAACCGTACATGGTGTTTCCGCGGATGATGCAGCGCGTGGTTCCTTTGAGATCGATGGCATTTTCGCTACCGGGCCCCAATGTGGTAAACAATTCGTTGTTTTCGATCAATGTGTTATGATTGATTTCGGTTTTGTAGAGCTGAATGCAATCACCCTTGCAATCCCAGATTCGATTATTACGTATGGTGATGCCTTCCCCGCCGTCCAGAATGATACCGTGCGCGTCATATTCATCATCACGTGTAAAATTATATATGCGGCAGTTTTCTATTAAAGTGTAAGAGGCGTTGTTCATATCAAATCCGTCCCGGCTGCCATTGGTCACCGTTAAGTTTCTGAACGTGTTATGAGTTCCGGAAACACGGAACAGATCATTGGTATCTTTTTGCATGTCAAAGGTCATATTTTCTATCACCCACCAGGAAGCATATACCCCCACTTTCCCCGAGGGATAAATGGTGACATATTCATCGGGCATGGCCGTCATAACGATGGGCGCACCTTCCCGGCCCTGCGGACCGCTGTCCGAGAATGAAAGATTCTCACTATATATAACCGGATCGTTTTCCGTCCCGCCGCGAATGAACAACGTATCCCCGGCATTGAGCACCGTCATCCCTTCATTGATGGATTTGAACGGAGACTGTTTGGAACCATTGCCCGAACTGCCCACACGATTATCTACATAATAATTGGCGGCTATGAGCAACCGCGCCGTTAACAGTATAAATAAAACTCTGCGCATGACTTTCTCCTGTGTAA
This sequence comes from Calditrichota bacterium, assembly GCA_003696775.1. Lineage (GTDB taxonomy): Bacteria > Calditrichota > Calditrichia > Calditrichales > J004 > J004. The sequence continues at coordinate 10,088 of RFFS01000044.1, read as the reverse complement.
TATTTCCACACTTCCACCGTTTAAATATGCTTAAACATCGGTTACGTGATGTATTGCAAGCGGTATGCCATTTCGTTTTAATTATCTGAATACTACCTTTTATTTTAAGTGGTTACGGAAAGACCCACCACTTGGTATGAACTCTGTGGACGGAATTCATCACCCGACAATTATATCTTTTGCCATTATTGCTCTGTATCGACTCTTTTTTTTGCATTTCTAATAAGTACCATTTATTTTATGAGCAATATTTTTACTCATAAACGAGTAAAATAAATCATCACAATTACAAAGGGCATGGAATGAGCTCAGCAAAATTTACCCTGCGTTGCCAGTCGTGCGGCGCCCGTTTATCCGGCATGAAGGAATGGTTTGAAGGCGGTCAATGTTGTCCGCAATGCGGCAGCAAACAAGGCGTGGCCGATTTTAAGGACGGTTACAACAAAATCGAAACGCTCACCGCGGCGTATCAAAAGCCCGAAAGCCTGTGGCATTATCTGGATTATCTGCCGTTGACCGATCCGGCGCATATTGTTTCCTATCAGGAAGGCATTGTGGATATGGATCGCTGGACATTTGTGGAGCAATTTGCCAGGGAACACTACAATTTGCACATCAGGGTCTATGCGCACCGTAATGATCAGAACCCGGCAACAGGCACATTTAAAGACCTGGCCGGCACCATGGTGGCCAGTGTTTTGAAGGAAAACGGCTATCAACGCTATGTGGCCGCCAGCACGGGTAATATCGCCAACGCTTTTGCCAAATATCTGGCAACGGCGGGCATCGAATTGTTTGCGTTTATTCCCAAGGGCTCTTCCCCGTTTCAGGTTTCCAGTATAAAAAGTTACGGTCAGCATGTCTTTCGCGTGGAGGGCGATTACAGCCGGGCCAAAGACCTGGCGGCCGAATTTGCAAAGGACAAGGGCATACCGCTTGCCGCGGGGAATTATGACCCCATGCGCGTGGAAGCCAAAAAGATCATGGTATATGAATGGCTGCGCCTGTTACCGGAACAACCCACGGTGTATATACAGGCTCTGAGCGGCGGCACCGGTCCCATTGGCATTCAGAAAGCCCTGGATGAACTGAAGGAAGCCGGTCATCCGCTGAAGGCGCCGCGTCAGATTTTGGTACAATCCGATAAATGCGCCCCGATGGCCCGGGCGTGGGCCAGGGCACGCGCAGCCGGTTTTCCGGATAACTGGGAACAGGATTATCCGATCATCGAAAATCCTGAGACGGAAATACAAACTCTGTCCACCGGCAATCCGGCCACCTATCCCGTTATCGGCCCGCTGGTAAGGCAGAGCGGTGGTGAAATCATATCCGGCGAGGAAAACATGGCCGTTTTGATGGCACGCATGGTGGCCCTGGAAACGTCCACCATTATCGGTCCGGCGGCGGCCATTCCCGTGGCCGGTTTATTCCGCGCCCTGCGCGAAGGCTATATACACGACGGTGACATTATCGTGCTGAATGTGGGCGAAGGCGCCTCCCGGGCGCCGGAATTCATGAGCAAGCTGGCCTGGGAAAACACCACCGTCAAATCCCTGGAAGATATCCGGCCCAACGGTAATTCCATCTATCGTAAAAAATTATGGCGTGAACTCGATCAAATGTTAACCGCGTAGGAGCGCGCATGCTTAATTCCCTGATTACATCGCAAACGCGCATACGTTTGTTGCTCAAGTTTTTTCTCAATCCCGATACACGCGGTTATTTGCGGCAACTGGCCGGCGAATTCGGCGAATCGACCAACGGTATCCGAGTGGAACTAAACAAACTGGCCGAAGCGCAAATACTTTCCGTAACCAATGAGGGCCGCAATAAGGTCTATAACGCCAACACACGTCACCCGCTGTTTACGGAAATCCGTAACATCGTTCTCAAAAGCACCGGCATCGATTCGGTGATCAACAACATCATCAAAAAAGTTGGCGCGCTGCAACTGGCATTTATCCGCGGCGATTACGCACGTGGCAAAGACAGCGGCCTGATCGATCTGGTGTTGGTGGGCCGCGATCTGAACAGCAGGGAGGTGGAACGGGTTCGCTCCAAAACAGAAAAACTGATCGATCGGAAAATCAATATTTTGCAACTGGAACCGGAAGAATATGCCAAATTGCGCGCCTCGTTTGAGAAAGAACCCATCCTGATTTTATTTAAGGGAGAATCCGGCTGATGGCCCGTTTACGTATCGGCATGATTCTGGAGCGGGATTTCCCGCCCGATGACCGCCCCGAAAAGGAAGCCCTGAGCCTGATCGAAGCGGGACACGAGGTGCACATGCTTGCCTTTACCTGGCAAAACCGACCGTTATACGAAAACTATAAAGGTATCCGTCTGACCCGTTTCCCCATATCCCGGCAGGTTTATAAAAAACTCAGCGCGGCGTATCTGGTGCAACCCTTTTACCGCCGTTTATGGAAGCATCACATGGAGCGGTTCATCCGCGATAACCACATCGATGTGATCCATATCCACGATTTACCGATGACCGATGTGGCGCATGAACTCGCGGCACGATACGGCTGTAAAGTGGTGTGCGACCAGCATGAATACTGGAGCAACTGGATTGTCAACACCGGCCATTATAACAGCCCGTTGGGGAAAGTGGTCAGCCGCCTGAGCGACTGGAAAAGCTACGAGCGGACAAATTTACATAAGGCCGACCTGGTTATAACCGTTACCAATCCCTTGCGCGACCTGTACATAAACGAAGTAGGTCTGCCACCCGAAAAGGTATTGGTTACACCCAACACGCCAAGCCGGAGCATCTTTAATGACAGCCATGTGGATCCGGCCGTCACCGAACAATACCGGGATAAGTTTGTCCTTTTTTATGCCGGCGCCATGGATGTGCTGCGCGGTCTGGATATGGTCATCAACGCCCTGCCCCAAATTGAAAAAAAGGTACCCCACATCCGGTTTGTGCTGGCCGGTCGTTTCAGCAAGGGGTTTGATCCGCCGGCGATGGCCAGGGAGAGGGGCGTGGCGCATCTGGTGGAATATGTGGGTTGGCTGAATGTGGAGCAGTTGCCATCCTATATTGCCGCGGCCCGGGCCGGTATTTTCACGCCACCCGCCACCCGGGATGAAATCAATAATACCATCGCCACAAAAATTTACCAATACCTGGCCATGGGCAAGCCCATTTTTACCAGCGAAGCGCGCATGATGCGTGATTTTGTTGTGGAAAACGGACTGGGCTGGGCCGTGCCCTACGGCAATATCCGTACCTTTGCCGAACAGGTGATTGCCCTGGCGGAAAATTATGAAGAAGAAGCCGAACGCATCCGCCGCAACGCCCGTTCCCTCATTGAAAGGGAGGCCATTTTTTGGGATCAAACCGTGCAGCCCATGCTGGCCGCCTATGAACAATTAAGCGGAGAGAAAGCTTAGTGCATCCCCATCGCCGCGCGTATGTTTTTCATCACCTGGCTCACCATGTGAACATGGAAGATTTCGTCCCGTACTGGCATACATCACCGCCTGCCGGGTCGAACGCCCCGGCCATAGTCATGCCGATATCGGCGCATCCTTTAAAAACGGATTTCATCGTGGATGGATGCCCGGTATTGTTTCCGCTTTCCGACCGTCGGCGCTTTTATCATTTCAATGCCGGGGGCCATCTTATTTTTGAACACGACTTGTTGCAAAGCGCCTTTTACCTGCTTTCCGGTCAGCAGGAAACGGAACATTCCGGACGAGACAGCATCGGCCGTTTTCCTTACGAGGCCTCCCTGCAAAAACAACTGAATACGATACGCGATCCTCTGGTCAACCGTTATTTCGCCATAATCATCGAAGCGCTGGAACTCTTTGCCCATCGTCACGGGCGGGCATTCCGTCGCCGTTCCTTTTGGCCGCCTAACGCCTCCCATGGCCTGCTGATCAGCCATGATGTGGACCGGGTGGACAAATGGCATGCCGCCGAATATAAAAAGCGGCTGAAAGCCTTTGCCCACAGTCCCTTTTCCTTCCAAAATCAACGGGCGCTGTGGCAGATGGTTTTCCGCAAGGGCGACGCCAATCCTTACTGGTGCTTTGACTGGATGAAACAGCAGGAATCGGAACGGGGCCTGAACAGTCTGTGGTTTTTCCTGCCGCGGGGTGTTACCCACATCGATGCTTATTACGATATCGGCGAGCCGCGCATCCGGCAACTGGCCCGCACCCTGGTTGAACAGGGCGATGCCATCGGTGTGCATGGCAGCTACCGGTCGTGGGACAATCCGGACGTACTGCAACGTGACATCCAGACGGTACAAAGTCTCGATGATACACCCATAACCGCCATACGACAGCATTGGCTGCGGTTACGCTATCCGGACACATTGCACATCATGGAAAGCAGCGGGTTACAATACGACAGCACGCTGGGTTTTGCCGAACAAACCGGTTGGCGCAACAGTTATTGCCACCCCTTTCATCCTTACGATCATGCCGCGGAACGGATGCTGGATATATGGGAGTGGCCGCTGACCATGATGGATGTTACTCTGTTTGATTATATGGGCCTCGGCTACGATCAGGCGCTGGAAACGGCCCGGGAGCTGATCCGCACCTGCCGGCATTACAACGGGCTGTTTGTCCTGCTATGGCATAACAACCATCTCGATGAAACCGAACGGCCCGGCATCCGCCGTTTTTACAGCGCCTTGCTGGACACTCTTGTTTCAGGCGCGCCGCACATCCTTTTACCGACAAATTTCGGAGCACCTCATGCTTAAGCGATGGCGGCAAAATGAATTTCTATCCAATGTAGCGATCCTTTTTTCCGGTTCCACCGTGGCGCAGGCCATTCCCATTCTGATCGCGCCGCTGCTTTCGCGACTGTACCTGCCGGACTATTTTGCGGAGCTGGCGGTATTTGTCAGCAGCTACACCATCCTTTCGCTGGCGGCCGGTTTCCGCTACGATATGGCCATCATGCTGCCCAAAACCCACCGCGAAGGGGTAACGCTCTTTTTCATAACCAATATACTCACTCTGACAACGGCACTGATCAGCGCGGTGGTCATATTTCTTTTTAAAGATGTCATACAAAATGTGTTCAAACTGGAAGGCAATGGCAACTGGCTGTATCTCATTCCCGTCGCGTTGATTGTTAAAAATCTGGTTCAGTCAGCCTTTATACTCAATAACCGCCTTAAAAAATTCAAACGCGTGGCCAAAAGCAAGGTATATCAAACCATTATTTCATCCGGCGTCACCGTTGGGCTGGGACTGGCCGGACAGGCAAGCGGCCTCAGCCTGATGGCCGGGAAATTGAGTGGTTTGCTGCAAAACGCCTTTTATCTCACATATCGCCTGAAAGGGGAATTTAAAAAGCATCGTTACAACCGGCGGGAAGCCCGCACCCTGATGAAGCGCTACCGTTTCTTTCCTTTTTTCAGTGTACCCAACGGATTTTTAAACACATTATCTGTACAATTGCCCAGCTACCTGTTGCTGGCTTATTTCGACAAAAACATTGCCGGTTTGTACGCCTTTTCCTACCGCCTGATTATCGCCCCGTTGAACCTGATTGCACAGTCCCTCCGCGATGTTTACTTTCAACGGTTGGCGGAACGCCACAACGAAGGTACCTTAACCCGCAAGCTGTTGCGCGTCAACTATTTAAAAGTGTTCAGGGTTTCCATTGCGCCGTTTATCATCGGCTTTTTGGCCGCGCCCTATGTTTTTGGTCCCGTGTTCGGCGCGCGCTGGGCCGAGGCCGGTGTGTATGTGCAAATTATTACTCCCTGGCTGTTCATGACATTTATGAACATGCCGCTCACCACCTTACCGGCCATTCTCAATAAGCAACATGTTTTGTTGGTTTACAACACCTTTCTGGTCATCTTTCGCTTTTTGGCCCTGTGGGGCGGTTACACGTTTTTTAAGGATGTCCACGCCACCCTGATTCTGTTCAGCGCGGTGGGCGTGCTTTTTAATCTGATTTATCTCAAACTGGTATTTAAAATGGTAAGCGCATGACACAGATAGACTGGCAGCCCTTATTTCCGGGATACGCGGATGAAAATTTATATGTGGCGGGCCGCGCTTTCGCGCGGGGCCGGTTGATAGCGGGCGCCGCCTGGCGGGACTACTTCCGCGATTGCCGTACATGGAATGATTTCACGGCGCGCATCGCCGCCTGTAACGGTTTTTTTGCCGTTATCCTAAAAACCGGCCACGGTGTTATGATGGCCGCGGACCGGGTGCGTACCCTGCCCCTGTTCTATACCAGCGACGGGCAATGGGCCGGTACCCACGCCCTCGCTCTACGGGAAAAAACAGCCGCGTCACAGTATGACCCCCACGCCGTGAGGGAATTTTTTGCCGTGGGTCATGTAACCGGGCCACGCACCCTGATTCGTACAATCAAACCGGTGGAAGCCGGGCAAACGGTACACATCCTGGACGGTCGGATTGAGGTACGCGATTATTTCCAATACCTGCACGGCCAACCGGAACAGATGGGCGAGGAAGAACGCCATCGCCGGATGGATGCCATGTTGGAAGAAGTATTCAACCGGCTGCTGGCGCATGCCAACGGCCGTACGATTGTTTTACCCCTCAGCGGCGGCTACGATTCCCGTTTGCTGGCTTTTATGATGAAGGCTTCCGGCTACCGGGATGTGTTTTGTTTTACCTACGGCCGGGAAGATAATTACGATGCCGTTCAGTCGAGGCGCGTGGCCCGTCATCTCGGTTTGCCCATCCATTTTGTCAACAGCACGCAAACCCCGCACAAGGCCATTTATCATTCCGAGTGGCTGGAAAAGCTCGATGCCCACGGCTTTAACCTGACCGCGATTCCCAACATGCAGGACATGCCGGCCTTGTTGCGCCTTAAGCAGGAGGGGCGCATTCCCGACAACGCCTTGTTGATCAGCGGTCATTCCGGCGATTTTGTATCCGGGCGGCATCTTGATAATCTCAGACCCGCGTCAGACGGATTGACCCGCAGGGAAATCGCCGAAAACATCCTGCGCCTTCAATACAGTATTTTTCCTCCCGACAAACGGGACAAAGAACGTTACGCCTCGCACATCGATGCCCTGTTACCTCACAAGGATAGCGACGCATCCGACCTGTACGAGCACTGGGTCTGGCGCGAGCGGCAGGCTAAATTTCTGGTAAACAGCATGCGTGTTTTTGAAGTTTTGGGGCATGACTGGCACCTGCCTTTATGGGACAACGCCTTTATGGATTTTTTCCTGACCCTGCCCAAAAACTGGCGAAAAAACCAACGCCTTTACCGCGAACATATCCACGCCATGCATCCGGAACTGGATTTTCCACCCAACAACATCACCCGGCACGGCTGGATGAACGATATCCGTTTTAAACGCTATGCGTACAAAGACTGGTGGCGCGCCTTGCAGCTTATGGCCCGTTTCCGTGATATACACCCGCCCAACCGGCGTTTTATCCACAAGCTCAACCTGGCGCGCTTTTATCCCTACGCCCGTTATCTGAAAGGAGACGGAGCATGACCGAGCTGATGCACAAAATCGCCAAATACGGCCATCCCGTATGGACGGCCCTGGAAAAAAGATTGGCCGCGGCGGAAACCGGACAGACCTTTCCGCCACCGGTGTTTATCATCGGCGCGCCACGCAGCGGCAGCACCATCCTTTATCAAGCCCTGACCAATTACCTGAAGGTGGCATACGCCGACAACCTGTGCCGGGCCTTTTACCGGGATTTTTCCCTGGGTTTTAGATTGAGCCGTCTTTTATATGGCGACGCCGCCCACAACTGTTACCGTTCCCGTTTTGGTGATACACGCGCCTGCGGCGGACACGCCCCCTGTGAATGCGGTCCCTTCTGGCGGCGTTTTTTACCCGATGATCACCATTACATCCCGGCCCGTGAGGTCGATCGCTACTTAAAAAGCGGTTTAAAGGAAGCAATGGAAGCCCTCTTCCGTCAAACGCCCTATCCCTTCATCATCAAAAACCTGGTGCTAAGCATGCGTTTGCATCTGGTGCATCGTTTCTGGCCGGAGGCACGCCTCATTTGGGTACGCCGCGAACCGGAAAATATCGTACATTCCATAATGAAGGCGCGACACAGTCTGCGCGTTCCCCCACATCAGTGGTGGTCCGTCAAACCGGCGCAATATAAACAATGGCTGGACCGGCCGGAAATGGAAATGGTATGTCATCAGGTATGGGCTATGGAAGAACATATGGAAGAAGACCTTCGGCTGTTCCCGGAAACCCGTCAAAAAGTAGTGTGGTACGGGGATTTTTTGGACAACGTGGAAAATACGGTTGACGAGCTTGGCTCCTTCATCGGTCAGCCGGAGCGCCGCGCCGCCTATCGCCCGTTTGAAAAAAGGAAAACCACCCCGACCGATACCACCGCCATACAACAAACCATTCGGAGACTTTATCCGTGAAAGACCCGCAACGCCGCGCGCGATATCAACAATTTGTGGAGGCTGCGCAAGCGCCGCTCTTTTTGAATGCCTGGTGGCTGGACATCATGGCCGGCGCCGGTCTCTGGGATGCCGCGTTCGCGGAAAAAGGCGCTTCCCTCACGGGCGTGATGCCCTATGTAAAGCATAAAAAAGGACGGTTCACCTTTTTGGGACACCCGCCGCTTACCCCCTACCTGGGGCCGTGGCTGTACTATCCGCCGGGGCAAAAACTCAGCAGCCGTTACAGCTATCACGCCAAAATCGTGGCAATGCTGACCGAAAATCTGCCCCGGTATCACAAAGCCCTGTTCAGCGCTTCGCCCCTTTGGGAAGACGGCCTGCCCCTCATCTGGAACGGTTTTAGCCTGGCGCCCCGTTATACCTTTATTCTAAATCCGCCGCAGCCAACCGGGAACGATGCGCCGGAAGAGCTGTTGTTTAGCGCGTACGAAGGCGCCATCCGCAGACAAATCAACAAAGCCCGTAAGGCATTGACCATCGAACAGGCCGACACACCGGATGTCTTGTTTCACCTGCTGCAACATACCTTTAAGCGCAAACAGAAAGCGCTGCCTGTTTCCGAAAAAAAACTACATCAACTGTGGCGGGCCCTGCGCGCGCGCGATAGCGGCTACCTGATACAGGCGCGCCATGAAACCCACGGCGTGGTGGCGGCCATGCTCATTGTGACGGACAACCATTATCATTATTATCTGCTTGGCGGCAATCATACGCAATGGCTTCATCTCGGCGGCGCGTCCTTCTTGATGCACCATGCCATCACAACCGCCTGCCGCAAGGGACTGCCGTTCAATTTTGAGGGCAGCATGTACCCCGATATTGCCCGTTTTTTTCGTTCATTCGGAGCCGAAGCGCGCCCCTACATACAATACCGGCGCGTCAACGCTTTGCTGCTTAAACTTGTTAACTGTATAAAATGAAAGGATTTTATGAACGTCCCATTACTTGACCTTAAAGCCCAATACGCTACCCTGCGTGATGCCATTGAACCAGCGGTAAAAGAAGTGATCGAATCACAATATTTCATCGGCGGACCGAAACTCGCCGCGTTTGAGGAACATGTGGCCGCCTATTGCCGGACACCCCATGCGCTGGGCGTTTCTTCCGGAACGGATGCCCTTTTGCTGGCTCTGATGGCCCTGGACATCGGCCCGGGCGATGAAGTCATCGTGCCGGTGTATTCTTTTTTTGCCACGGCAGGATGCGTTTCCCGTACCGGGGCGCGGCCCATCTTTGTGGATATTCGTGAAGATACCTTCAATATCGATCCGGAAAAAATCGAGGCGGCCATCACACCCGCCACACGGGCGATAATCCCCGTACATCTGTTTGGCCAAACGGCGGATATGGATGCCATCGGCGCCCTGGCTAGCCAACACAATCTTTATATTATCGAAGACGCGGCGCAGGCCATCGGCAGCGAGGACGCCCGGGGTCGCCGCGCGGGCACCATGGGTGACATCGGCTGCTTTTCTTTTTTTCCCAGCAAGAATCTGGGCGGATTTGGCGACGGCGGGCTGGTGACCACCCAAAACGAAGCGTTGAACACAAAAATGCGCTACCTTAAAAATCATGGCGCGCATCCTAAGTATTACCATAAACTGATTGGCGGTAATTTCCGGCTGGATGCGCTGCAGGCCGCCGT
>RFFS01000043.1 GCA_003696775.1 Calditrichota bacterium | reverse complement strand
TTGTCCTTATCCATATAGATGTTAAACAATGTCCCCTTGATATAATTATCCAGAATATCCCGATATCTTTCCAGAACACCATTGCTGAAAAAAGAGACATCATTGCTGAACTGAAAATAGAGATACCCCAATTGAATATACCACAGACTGAGATCCGCGCTGCAATAATGGTTTTTCAGAGATAATTCCGGCATATAGACGGGTAACAAACCCTGCGAAAAACTTTCATTAAGATTCAGATAACATTTTTTAAAGGCGTCAAATTTCTCGTGGATGAGATAGAGCCCGGGGAGTGAAAACAGCAAATCGCGCGTCGAGTAATTATCTTCGATCAACGACGAGGGTAAGATATCTTTCTGGTTCCAACTATATACACTGCGTTCAAGTGTTTTTTCCAAAACAGACACCTGCGGCGTATCGGCGAAATAGAGCCCCGTTTTATTCGTCCGATCCACCGCTTCCCCGCGGTAAATCCCTTCATAGTCCCCACGGTCTAATTCGTGAACTTCATTAAGGGAAAAATACAATTCAAAGGTTTCATAAGCATCCAGGGTTACCTGAAAAAAACCGGGATTAAAAAGAGGTTCCGTTGCTTCCTTAAAACGACGGTAATCATTCCGGTATTCAAAATTTTTAAACCACAGGTTGGCTTTGATAAATTCACCTTTGTTGAAATAGACCACCGTTTCGGGCATATCGCTTTGTAACGCCCACCGCACGAAACCATCTCCGATATAGCTGTCTGTATTCAACCCTCGCGTGGAATGGGTCAGTGTATCGGCATAACGGTTGGCCAGAAATGGTTTGACGATCAGCTTGAGCGGCCGCCCCTTGTCCATCAGTTCATAACGGACCACCAACACAGGTTGATCACTCAATACAAACAGGGTTTTACGAAAACGGCGCGTATCCACTTCATAATAAAAGGTGGGAAAGGGATCGTTTTCGAAAGCTGTTAAATAATTATAGCCGTTTGGGAAGATGCCCGATGTGTATTGATTGGTGGATATTTCATGCACCTGTGTATCGGCAAAAATGGATTCTTCAAGCTTGGCAAGCAAAACAATATGTTTTTTATGGTCATTATCGGGCACAACAAACAAACCGTGTTCCCGACGCGTATTCATGCCTATTACAGTGGAAGCCGCATAGTGGCCCAGCGTGTTTTTTTCAAGCCATTCGTATGTGACCGCTTTTTCCACATCATTTAAGATATCCCTATCGAGATTAATTTCCATCATGTTTATGTTGCATATCCCCGGTAAAACTAAACCCGACGCTATTAAAAACTATTGAGCGCCTCTTCTTCCGTGTCAAAAATATCAAAAATGCGAAACAGACGGGTCAGTTCAAACATGGCGCGCACGGGTGGCTGCAGACCCACAATTTTCAGATCGCCGCCTTTCATGGTTGCCTTTTTCAATCCCGCCACCAAAGCGCCCAGGAAAGAACTGTCCACAAAGTCCGATGCGTTCAAATCCACCACCACATTGTGATGGCCTTCGTCTATTTTGGCCAATAACTCTTCCTTTAACTTGCCGGAGATTTCTACCGTGGCACGTTTTTCTTCCACCTTCACAACCAATGCGTTTTTTTTCTCTTCAAAACTGTAACTCATGGAACTCCCCTGTTAATTTGTATGGTATATTCGGTGATTTTTCACATCACTAAACATAATTTTACTTATTCGACCCGTTAACGGTGGAATTTAGTGTTTCCGGCAATAAGTAAAGAGGATTCTCAGGTATATCTGTTTGAAAGGTCTTCCTCAGACGTTTGATATCGGCTACAAAACGCACCACTTCCACTTCCCGGGGGGCTTCCACAATCAGCTCGGAACGGGTTCCCGTAATCCGACGGATCGCCTCCACCAGTTCAAACAGGGTGGTTCCCTTCCCCGATCCGATATTGACCGGTTCATAAACCGGGGCATGGGTCAGCATCTCCATATAAATATTTACCACCACCTCAACGGATATAAAATCAATAACCTGCTTGCCACCGTAAATTGTCATGGGAGCGTTTTCGGCCGCCTTACCGGCAAAAATGGGAATCACACGGTCTTTGTCGCCCGGGCCGTAAACATTGGCCAACCGACTTACAAAAATATTCATGCCGTAGGTATTGCGAAACACATCACAGTATCGTTCGCCGCATACCTTACTGGCGCCGTAAGCATTTTTGGACTCCAGCGGATGCCCTTCATCAACGGGAATATAACGTGCTTCACCGTAGCTTTCGCGGGAGGAGGCAAAAATGAAGCGACTGGCCCGGCTTTCACGGGCGTATTTTAGCACATTATATGTGCCGATGACATTTGTCTGAAAAGAAAAATCGAGATCTTGAACCGCGCCCATCACATTGGATTGCGCGGCGAGATGATAAACGGCGTCGAACCCTCCGGGTAATTTCCGGAAAGTCTCATATGCGCGGATATCACCTTCCATAACATGCAGGGCCCCGTCATGCTCCCATTCATCAAGGGCGTTCCGCCTTGCCCGTACAAAATTGTCCACCACCCAAACGGTGTGCTTTTCATCCAAAAGCCGTTTCACAAGATGTTTGCCGATAAAGCCGGCGCCGCCCGTTACCAGTATCCGCATAATCAGTCCAACTCCACTTCACGGCCTTCCGCCGCCGATTGATAGAGGGCGTCGATCAGCCGGATCATCTCCAATACATCTTCGGTGGAAGTATTGGATTTTTCACCCGTTTTTATACCGGTGATAAATGAATCGATTTGTCTTTCATACGCCTGACGGAACAAGTCACGTGTTTTTTGTTGTATCACCGGTGAAACATTAACCAGACTGCCATGCAACTCCTTATGAACGCGCAAAGGGTTTAGCTTGGCGGACCCTTTGCGGCCAAAGATGTGCGTATAAACCGTATCTTTTTCCAAAAACATTTTCCAACTGCATTCGATGGTCAGGGTCATGCCGTTTTCAGCTTCCAGAATGGCCAGTGCGGCGTCTTCCACATCGATGTTTTCATTCAATCGATAGGCATGCATGCGCACCTTTTTGATTTTTGGCATGGAAGTGACAAACAGGGCCACATCCATCAATTGAATACCGATATCCATCATGACACCGCCACCGGAACTTTTTTTATCGGAATACCAGGTATGCACCATATCTTTTTCCCAACGGCGCAGCCATCCGGCTTTAATGTAAAATATTTCGCCCAGCTCACCGCTCTCAATAAAGCGACGCAGCATGGTCACTTCCGTTCGGTACCGATTATAGAGCGAGGTAACCAAAAGGCGGTTTTTCTTTTCGGCCAATTGGTACAAACGGCGGGCTTCATCCGTTGTAAAAGCCAGCGGTTTTTCCACCAAAACATGTACGCCCTTGCTCAGGGCCAGCGAGGCCATCGGGTAATGGTAAACACTGGGCGTACATATATGCACGGCGTCCGGCCTTTCCCGGTCCAGCATTTCATCCACCACAAAATACCAGTTGGGTATGTTAAATTTTTCCGTAATGGCCTTGGCCTTTCCCTGATCCACATCGCATACGGCGCATAATTCCACATCATCCCGGCGGGATAATATTGGCAAATGGGCCACCTGGGCAATTTTTCCGGCCCCGACAACGGCAACTTTGATTTTAGACATATTTACTCCTTCAAAAAGGCTTGGAAACCATGTTTTTCAAGAATCGCTATCGCTTGAACGGCTTGTGTTTCACTATCGAATGAAAGTCGGAAAACACCACCTTCTTTTTCACGTATTTTCAGCAATTCGATATCACGGATGTCTATGGCATGATCAAACAAGGCATTGGACAAACGGGCAATGACGCCGGCTTTATCATCCACATAAACCAGGATATCGGTTAAAGGCGACAAGAACCCCTTACTGTGTCTTGGAATCCGGGAACGGTAGGCATTGGCTTGATCGAACACCGGGGATAAATGCCGCAATTCATTTTGGGTACGTTGCAACATTTCCATAAAAGCATGAAGCGCCTCTTCCACACATCCCTGATTGCTGTCGATGATATCCTGCCAGATGGAAACGGAACTGGAAGCGATACGCGTCAGATCACGGAAACCACCGGCCGCCAGTTCAAAAAATGGTTGGGACTCGTTATCACGCGTGCCCACGGTATTGACCAGTGAAACGGCGATCAATTGGGGCAGATGACTGATATAGGCCATGATGCGGTCATGTTGTTCGGCATCGAGTACAATAATACGCGCTTTGATGCTTTCCAGCAAGGGGATAAGATGACGCCGCACGTGTTCGTGGTGCGCACGGGCGGGATCGGTAATCACAAAAACCGCGTTTTCGTACAGTAAGGGATTGGCGGCATCAAGGCCGCTTTTTTCGGCTCCGGTCATGGGATGCCCTCCCACATACAGGCCGCTAAAAGCCATTTCCCGCACATGGCGTTGTAACGCGGCCTTGGTGGACCCCAGGTCGGTCACGATGGTCCGCCGGGTTACCACACCATTCAACTCCGTTAATAATTTGCGAATAACCTGAATAGGAGTGGCTAAAAAGATGATATCGGCATCCGCGCACCCGTCGGGCCAGTCTCGCATCGCGTGATGTATCACGCCACGCCGTAACGCCTCGTCAAGTACCGCCATGTGATCGTAACCGTATAGTACACAGTTTTTGTTGGTGTTGCGTATGGCCAGGGCGAGAGACGCGCCCATTACCCCCAAACCGGCAATGACTATTTTCATGAAGGATTAAACGGCTACGGGTTCGGCCACCTTCCGGCCAATGACTTCGGCGATAACACGAATTTGGGACATCAGTTCTTCAAACTGTTCGGGATAAAGGGACTGAGCGCCATCGGAAAAGGCGTGATCGGGGTCATCATGCACTTCGATCATCAAACCATGGGCGCCGGCGGCCACGGCGGCCCGGGCCATGGGCAGCACTTTGTCTCTTAAACCGATGCCGTGGGAAGGATCGGCAAAAACGGGTAAATGGGAAAGTTTTTGAATAACCGGTATGGCGCCGATATCCATCGTATTGCGCGTGTAACTTTCAAACGTGCGGATACCGCGTTCACAAAATATCACATTCCGGTTCCCCCCGGACAATATATATTCAGCTGCCATCAACCATTCTTTATAGGTTGCGGAAATCCCGCGCTTAAGGAAAACGGGTTTACGCGCTTTGCCCAGGGCGCGGATAAATGTAAAATTTTGCATATTGCGCGCGCCGACCTGGATGATATCGGTATATTCTTCCACCAGTTCAATCTGATCTTTGTCCATAACTTCGGTTATCATTAACAGGCCGAATTTATCCGCTGCGGCACGCATATACTTCAGGCCTTCCTCGCCCATGCCCTGGAAGGAATAAGGGGAGGTACGCGGTTTAAAGGCGCCGCCGCGCAGTACCCGGGCGCCGGCCCGCGCTACTTTTTCGGCAATGCGCATAATCTGATCCTCGGATTCTATGGAACACGGCCCGGCCATGACAACGGTTTCATCTCCGCCAAAGGTTACATCTCCAATTTTAAAAATCGTATCATCGGATTTAAATTCCCGGCTGACCAGTTTATAGGGCGCCGTGATGCGATAGGCGTCCGCCACGCCGTCCATCAATTGCATGGTGCGGATATCCAGGCGTGCCGTATCCCCGATTACGCCCAACAATATGTGTTCCACTCCGGTGGAACGATGCACATCGTAACCGGCTTTATCCAGATACTCAATTACCCTTTCCACGTTGACTTCCGGCGTGTTTTTTTCCATTAAGATAACCATCAGGATATTCTCCTTTTCATCTGTTGTTTATCCAGGTAAAGTTGCAAAATATTAACGGCGGCCATCTGATCGATGATATGCCTGTTCTGACTGGCTTTTTTTCCCGCTGCTCTGAGCTGCTCTCCCGCTAACCGGGTGCTCAAACGCTCATCCATTGTTTCCACGGGGATATTCAGGTGTTTTTTTAAGTATTCGATCTGTTTTTCCACGTTGACCGTCTGCCTGGATTTTTCACCTTTTAATGTCAGCGGCAGGCCCACCACCAGGCGGGTAGCCCCTTTTTCATCAATCAATTTTTGTAGTTGTTCCAACGGAACGCTGCCATCCGGCCGGGCTTTAAGGGTTGTTACGGGATGGGCCAGCATGCCCAACGCGTCGCTAACAGCTACACCAATGCGCACATGGCCGATATCCAGCGCCAAAATGATATGTGTCATTATGATAACTTAACCCCATTGGAAGTGATTTTTCAATATGTTGCTTATAAATGGATTTTATTGTGATACGGGCACAAAATTTAAGAAAAAAAATGCAAAAGCTGTAATTTATCCGGGATATTCCTGTTTCAATTCATCCTTTAATATCTTACCGGCCTTGAAATGGGTTTTACGGCGGGCGGGCACATAAATAATTTCTCCGGTACGGGGGTTGCGCGCCTTGGGTTTGGCTTTGGTTTTTTTGACCTCAAATACGCCAAAATCCCGGATTTCGATGCGTACTTCGGGGTCGGCTTCACTTAGGATTTTTCGCAGGGCTACAAAAACCGCGTCCACAAACTTTTCCGCCGCATAAATCTTAACATTTTCACCGTTACTCGCGTTATATTCCTGTGCGGTACGCTTGGCCACATCTTTTTTGGTAACGGTTCTCATAGACTCCTCCGTAAACAAGCTGCTTGGAAAACAGGTTAAAATAAATGTTCCCTCTATGGGAATCAAGGTTTATATTCAATAATTCCAACAATTTACAGAAATTATTTCCAACAAAACTAAATTCGGCAAGGCAAAATTTTTCTTTACAAATGACAGGACATTTTATACAGCCTGATCAAATTTCAAACGGAGAAGAGGGTAATTATTCCATTTAAAAATAGCAGGGGCCTTATTTACTACTGAGTTTTTTCAGTTCATCCAGTTTTTGCAAGGCCTGTAAAGGCGTCAGATTGTTCACATCGAGGGCTTTTAAGCGATTTTCCACTTCCGATACGGGGGGCGTCTGGAACAGATTCATTTGATTTTGATCCACATTGCGCCCGGCGCGCCGTTTAGCCAGGCGGGGTTTGCGGGAATGGGGATTCAGTTCATTGGCTTCCAGATTTTGCAGGATTTCCCTGGCGCGCTCGATCAGTTCCGGGGGCAGGCCCGCCAGTTGCGCCACATATATCCCGTAGGAATTATCCGTACCGCCGGGGATGATTTTTCTCAAAAAGACCACCTGATCGCCGTATTCTTCCACCGCCACATTGTAATTATGCACCCGGGGTAACATCATGGCCAGTTCCGTCAATTCGTGATAATGGGTGGCAAACAAACTTTTACAGCGCAGCCTCTCCGTCTGATGGAGATATTCCACAACCGACCAGGCAATGGATAACCCGTCAAAGGTGCTTGTTCCCCGTCCTATTTCATCCAGCAGTATCAGACTGCGCGGCGTGGCGTTATTCAGAATATTGGCGGTTTCATTCATCTCCACCAAAAAGGTGCTCTCGCCGCGGGCCAGGTTATCCGAAGCGCCCACGCGGGTAAAGATACGATCCACGATCCCCACATGCGCTTCTTCCGCGGGCACATAACTACCCACCTGCGCCATAAGGGTAATTAAACCCACCTGTCGTAAAAAAGTGGACTTTCCGGCCATATTAGGACCGGTAATGATCCATATTTGTTGATCCGCGGGGTCCATCACGCAATCATTGGCGATAAAACTGTCGCCGGGGGGCAGATTTTTTTCCACAACCGGATGACGGCCTTCGCGGATCAGCAACCGCTGACTATCGTCCACACGCGGACGGACGTAGTGATTATCATCGGCGGTCACCGCCAGACTGTATAAGCAATCGATTTCGGCCAGCAAACGGCTGTTTTCCTGTATTACGGCCGTATGCCCGGTCACCTGTTCCCGTATCTGCTGGAATAACTGATATTCCAGCTTATTGATCTTTTCCTCGGCGCCAAGGATCTTTTCTTCCCACTCCTTCAGGTCATCTGTGATGTATCGTTCGGCATTGACCAGGGTCTGTTTGCGCACATAATGGGCCGGTACTTTATCCTTATGCACATGGGTCACTTCGAGATAGTATCCGAACACCTTGTTGTAATTGACTTTCAATGAGCTTATCCCGGTGGCCTCGCGCTCTTTTTGCTGATATTCCAGTAACCAGTCTTTACCATGATCAGCGATTTTACGTAACTCATCCAACTCCGGATTGTAACCGGTTTTAATGAGATGCCCCTCCTGTAGTGTCAGCGGCGGATTTTCCACCAGTGCCTTGTCAATCAGATCGGTCAGTTCTTCCAATGGTTGAAGTTGTGAAGCTTGGCGGGCCAGCACCGGCGTGGAGGGCTGCGTTAACAACTGGCGGACGGGCGGTATTTGTTTAAGGGAATCTTTTAATTGCACCACATCACGCCCGTTGGCACGACCGGTGGCTATGCGTCCCAGCAACCGTTCCATATCAAACACCGAACGCAAGGCATCCTGCAGGCTGCCGCGCATCACGCGATCGGCCAGCAGTTCTCCCACAGCGTCCAGTCTGTTAAGGATGGCGTCCTTATCCAACAGGGGATGTTGCAACCACTGCTTGATCATCCGGCCGCCCATGGACGTAACCGTCTGATCCATTACCGACAACAAGGTGTTTTGGGATCGGGGGCCTTCCACGGACCAATCGATTTCCAGATTGCGACGGGTACTTTCGTCCAACACCATATAATTCGAAAGGTTTAGGGTACGCAGGGTAACAAAATGGGCCAGACGGGTTTTGTAATTTTCCGTGATGTAGTGAACAATGACGCCGGCCGCTTCCACTCCCACCGTTTTTTCGGCGCAGCCGAAACCCTTAAGCGAATGGGCGTTAAAATGTCGGATCAGGGTTTCTTCCGCATAATCGCGGTTAAAGACCCAGTCATCCCGCCTGGTTAAAATGGCGTTCACCCGGTCTTTTAGTCTTTGGGCCATGGTTTCGTATGCCGATTCCGCCACAAGAATTTCCCGTGGTTGATAACGTATAATATGATCGACCAGTTGTTCCCCGGGTACTTCCGCCAGCCAGAACGTACCTGTGGAAACATCGGCCAGAGCCAGGCCACACAGAGCATCCCGACAGGAAACGGCCATTAAAAAGTTGTTGCTTTTGCCATCCAGTAATTTTTCGTTCAGGGTGGCGCCGGGCGAGGCGATCTCCACCACTTCGCGTTTCACCACGCCCTTGGCCAGTTTGGGGTCTTCCACCTGTTCACAGATGGCCACGCGCAAACCGGCATTCAACAATTTGGGAAGATAATTATCCAGGGCATGATACGGAAAGCCCGCCAACGGCACATCGGCGGATTTACCGTGCGCGCGCTTAGTGAGTGCGATACCCAAAACCCGGGCAATGGTTTTGGCGTCTTCATAAAATGTTTCATAAAAATCCCCCATCCGGTAAAGCAGCACCACATCGCGGTAATCCGCTTTTATGGAAAGATACTGCTCCATCAACGGGGTGGTTTTGGATTTTGATTTGGCCATTATGTGAAATCGGATATTTAAAAAGAGACCGTAAATTTAGAAAGGCGGCTTACATTATGCCAATATATTTAAAGTCTTTCAGAACGGGGAAATGCGGGAAGAAGTAGCCTGTCTTTTTCCGTGGATGAACCGGCATCCGTTTCATTTCGGGTTACCCACGGGCGATCAGCAATCGCGTGCGGCCTTAACACGTGCCATCATAGCTTCGAATGTGGCCGGGCTGGGAATGCCCAAAATGGAAAAGGCCGGATTATCGTCAAACACTATGGTGGGCACGGAATGGATATGCCACTTCCGGGCCAGTTCATGACCGGACTTGCCGGCCAGGCTCATAATTTCAAATTGCAGGTCGTCCTGTTCCCGTTCCCATTGCTGCATGCGGCGTATCGACTCCCCGCACCCCACGCATGTGGGGTGTGTGAACAATACCGCGCGAATTTTTGTACTCATACTTCAAAACCCAGACAATGTACACATTCCGTCATCTGCCAATCTTCAAAATGTTCCCGATACAACCGTCCCGCTTCTTCCCCGCTTACATAAAAAGCGGCCACATCGGTTCCGGGCTCCGGATAGATTTTGATTAACCAGCCTTTGGTATAGGGGAACTGATTGATCATATAAGCGTCGTCCATCAAATCCGGATTGGCCGGGCCAACGGTTACCGGAAACGGCACACTGATAACGCCCAGCCATTTGGCGGCTTCCAGCATAACCACCGGCTTATGCGCCTTGCGTTTGAAGCCTTCTTTCCACGGCTTATAATGCAACACCTTACCACCAAGAGTCTGCGCCATATCCGTCAGGCCCACCGTCCAGGCGCCATCCTTTTCCGGTCGCAGCCACAGGTGTTTATCGGTGTCATAATACAACGCGTGGGGTATGATGCAATTTTGAACCACGGTATGCGGTTTATCAATTTTGGGGCCGAATAAATTCATATGCCTCCCGCTTTATCCTATTAAGATGTTTTTATCTTTTTTAAAGATACAAGAATTACAGGCCCGGTGCAAAATACACCCATCAACACAGGCAAAGAATTGGCAAATTTCCAATTAATAAGCAAAACAAATAAAAAGAGAATTAAAAAAACACTATTTGATTTATTGGACTAACCTCATTCCGCCACGCTCCATTCCGGATGCCCCGCTGATTTTAACCGGTTGGGATGGCATTTGCACAAGATTTTTTATCTGACTTAACGTTTCCTATTTATTCAAAATTATAGACTTAATCCTTAGACGGTAATAAGGGACTTTCTTCAGTCTGTCTCTATTTGTAAACTGATAAGGAACAGGAGAAAGGATATATCATGGCGCGTTATACCATCGGTCAACTGGCCAGGGCTGCCGGCCTAAAGATAGAAACCATACGCTACTATGAACGCATCGAGCTGATCCCCTATGCGGAACGCGATGCTTCCGGCTACCGACGTTATACGGAGGAAGACCTGAAACGGCTGCATTTCATCGCCATGGCCAAACGCCACGGCTTCACCCTGCGGGAAATACATGAACTGCTGGAATTACGGGTTGCGCCCCGGCGCACCTGTGCCGATGTACGTCGGGTCGCGCAGGAAAAAATGCATGATCTGGAAGTGAAAATTGCTGAACTGAAACATATGAAAAAAGCCCTGCAACAACTGATCACCAATTGTCAAAGCGAAACCCCGGCGTCTCAATGTCCCATACTCGATGCCTTTGATTATGAAACGCCGGCCGGACTCTAACTCTTTTCGGAATCCTTTTTAAAATCCAGGCTCAGAGAGTTAATACAATAACGCAGACCGGTGGGTGGCGGCCCGTCCGGAAACACATGCCCGAGATGGCCGCCACAATGGGGGCATAACACCTCCACGCGACGCATGCCATGGCTGGTATCCTCCCTTGTTGCCACGGCGTTTTCATGCAAAGGTGCGTAAAAGCTGGGCCAGCCGCTGCCCGAATCGTATTTTCTCTCGCTGGCGAATAAGGGCTGATCACAGGCGGCGCAATGGTAGGTGCCTTTTTCCTTATGATGATAATAGGCGCCGCTGAAAGGCGGTTCCGTGCCCTTTTCAAACAATATTCTTTTTTGTTCTTCCGTTAATTTCTTCATACACAATTCAAACGATTAAAACCGGTTAATAATTCCAAAATGCAGTTTAGCGTCACCAAAACCGTCATTTTGCCCCAATCCAAAATCCACCGCTAAAATACCCAGGGCGGTCTCCATGCGCAATCCCAGTCCGTAACCGTATATGACCCGCACCTCGTCATCGGGTTTTTGATAGGGATGAAAACCGGCCCAGTCATTAAATAAATAGAGACGGGTGTTACGCCCCAACAACAAACGATATTCCAGATTAAGCCAGGCCACACGGTCGCTTTGAAACTGATTTTCACGATAACCGCGTACATTTTGGCTGCCTCCGAACCAGAATAAATCCGAAAGTTGTAAGCGGCTGCCGCTGACCTGGCGCGCATTTAATTTAAACGCCACCACCTGTTTATGGAACAGTTCGTAATACAGGTCCAAACGCAACAGGATATTATCAAGGATTTCGGGCGAACGAACAGAATCCTGTCTGAGCAGAAAACCGGGCCCCCAATGGGTTTTACGGGCAATGCCGTAGCTGTTTTCAAAATAAATACCTGAACGCGGATTAAGGAGATAATCCCGGGTATCCCAGCGAAAGCCGGCCTGTCCGTTATCTTCCTTATAACGCGTCAACCGCTGCCGGACAGCCGCCAGGGAGTCGGGCAAGACCACCCGCCGTGCATAGCGACCAAACAATTGCATATCTTCACCCACCCGGTAGGCAAGCCCCAGGTCACCTTTCCATTCCAGATAACTGGAGTCGCGAACGGTGCGCTCCAATCCGCCTTCCGCGTTAAGCGGCCACCCTGCTACCCAGGGTTCCAGGTATCGTATCCAAAAATTTTCCGAAAACGCTTCCGGTCGTTCCCAATGGACACCGAACCGTCGCCCCGTGCCAAACAGATTATTCAGACGAATATTAAAAAGACCCGTAAAATAACCTTCGCGCCCCGATGATGCTTGTTGCGGAATGTAACCAACCACACCGTCAAAAACCGTGGCCTGCCCTTCTTCCACGGAAATTTCCAACATATAGCTGCCGTCCGGTAAAATCCGGATTTGCGGGAGGGATACTTTTTTAAACAGTTGGAGCCTTTCCAATCGGCGCTGAATCTCACGCATCTCCGAGGGACGGTACAAACGGCCCCGGACCCGGCCCGTTTCACGTAGGATGACGATATCACGGGTGTAGCTATTGCCGCGTAGCAGCACACCGTTTAACCTTACCCGTTGGTTTTCGTGAATATGAAAACGAAGGCGTACATATTTTGTTTGGGCATCTTCCATGCGCAAAACCGTCTCCGGCTCGATGGAGGCAAAGGCGAATCCCGAATCGGCCAGGGCTTTCAACCACAGCTTTATCTGACCTTCCACTTCCTTCTCGCGATATACCATGCCACTATCCAGCACCATCTGCTCCAGATACCAAAGCCGCGGCAGGCTGTCGCTATGGACAACTATATTACCGAGACGTACCCGCGCCCCGGTTCGTCCGTGCAGCCATAGAACACCCTTCGTATTCTCATACACCGGCAGTAGGCGCGCGTACAACCACCCCTTATCCGCCAACTGTTGTTCCAACGTCCGCACAGCGCGCTTTACCGTCAGGGAATCCCAAACCTTACCCGTCCGCAATCCGGCGGCATTCAACGCATCATAAGGTAATACATCCTTCAGGCTGCTGTCCGCCCTTATGGTTGTGATAACCGATGTCTGCCCACTCAACTCGGAGGTGGCCATTAAAAGTAAAATACCCGCGATCAGGAAACGAATACACATGCACATTGTCATATTTAAGTAAAGCTCTATTCTACACTTTATCGGGGTAGAAAAAAAGAGTAAAAAAAGGAGGATAAAACAGGCGCCGTGTAACGACGCCCGTTAAGGTGGTTATAAAGATTTCATCAATTCCCTGGCGCGACCGGCGATGGGGGATTTCCCGGCCTGATCGAGAACAGATTGCAGATGTTGCCGGGCGGCCGCCGCGTCACCCTTTTCCTTAAGACAAACAGCCAGCTTAAGACGGGCAGGCAAATAACCGTTACGCTCCGACAGTAACGATTCGTATTGTCTGACGGCGTTATCCCACTCTTTGCGCGCCCGCGATAAATCGGCCTGCAATTCCAGGGCATGCGCGCCTTCCGGCACGGCGTTCACAAAACGGCTCACAGCGTTGCCGGCTTCTTCCAGGGCGCCCTGTTCCAAAAAGAAGCGGGCGGAACGCAATAACACTTCCGGATCGCTGTCCGCGGCTTCCGCGGCACGGGCAAAGGCCTGTCGCGCTTTATCGCTTTCCTGTTTTTTACTATGCCAAATACCTTCCATCAAAGCGGCGCGCGCAGGATGTATGTTTTGCGTTTTAACCATAATCTCACGGGCCTTGCCTTCATCGCCACCGGCCATTGAAGGGGCAAACAAACAGACCATAAACAAACCTTCCAACGCGGCTGTGTTGTTTTCATCCAGTTCCAGAGCACGGCTAAAGGCTTTTTTCACCTTGGGCAATAACATAGCACCCTTTACGGCTCCGGCATGCTGGGCTTTTAAACCCAACGCTTGTCCAAGCAAAGCGTGGCCGCGAGCATCGGTTTCCTTTTCCGCCGTCAACTGTTCCGCCAATTGAACCGCCGTATCGAAATCATCGCGTTTAAAGGCCAACAAAGCCTTATAATAAAGCGCGTCGGCTTTATCCTGAAGCGACTCGACAGCCTGCGCGGCTTTATCAAAAGCGCCGCCGTTTATCAGACGTTCAATTTCCTTATTCAGGGACATACTACCTCCTGTGTATCGTTAATTATTGAAAGTTTTTAAGCCAGGTCGTGTACTGTTTGGTTGTTATGTAACCGTACAGTTTAAGTTTTCTCAAAATCCAGCGGCATTTCCATAACAGCCGGGAATTACGGGAACGCGGGTCCAGGGTCAGCGGACGGGGAATGATCGCGGTCAGCCGAATCATTTGGGATGGTGTCAGTTGATGCACCGATACACCGAAATAATAACGCGCCGCCGCTTCCACGCCAAACACCCCCGGCCCCCATTCAATCACATTCAAATATAGATGAAAAATCCGGTTTTTGGAAAGGTTTGTTTCCAGTTCCCGGGCAATAAAATACTCCCTTACTTTACGCCATATGGATTTTTCAGTGGAAAGATACAAATTTTTGGCCAGTTGTTGTGTGATGGTGCTGGCGCCACGCGCATATTTTCCACGCATCCAATTCGTTTTCATGGCGTTCCACAACTCATCCGTGTCTATGCCGTGGTGTTTATAAAACGAGGCGTCTTCCGTAATGCGTACCGCCTGGCGCATCAGCTTGGGGATACGTCTGAACGGCACCCAATACTGACGGATACGAAGCTTTTTGCCTTGTTCCGCAGCCTGTTTCAGACGAAGTTCCATTAAGGCCGTTTTTTGTGGATTTTTACTTTTCAGCTCATCCACATCGGGTAAGGTTACGATAACATAGAGATAAGCCACCAAAATGAACAGCAGCAGCAATCCGAATGCACCGCCTGACCAAAGAAGCGTTCGTTGGACTCTGTTTAATCGATGATATGCGATGAACGTTTTAATGAACATTTAACATTGGACTCCAAAGTTTTTTTTGGTAGCTTTCACGGATTCTTAACGTAACACATACGCCATCGGATAACATCACGATATTTTCATGGATATCTTCAGTATAGAATTACAGCTTCCTTTTGAATTTCCTACCGCCCTGCCCGAACAGATATTGCGGTACATCAAGCCGTTGACCCGTTTGCCGGTGGATATCCATACCCCACCGCGCCAACTGGAAAAATTAAGCCGTGCCGTTTCCGGCATGCGTCATGTTCCTATCCGTTATGACCATACACCGCTACTGCGCCATGTACTTATCAGCAACATACATCAAACCCGACAGGTGTTTTTACCTGTTTTATTTTGCAAGCGTAATTATTTTAAGCAACACAAATCCTGGGGCTATCCCATCATCCATTTCATGGATGACCAGCCGGAAATCTATCCCATCACTTCGTCCGACACAGAATTTCATCGGGTGTTCGGTTACCCGGAAGATATCTCAGCCATTATCGTGGTGCGTGAAGAAGAAAGCAAACCACGGGCCAAAAACATGATCCGCCACCTGCAACGGGAGACAGGTTTGCTTGAGTTTAAAATCAACAGACCTTTTAACGGCCATATCGTCGTTTTACGAAAAATGTATCTCTACTACCGAAACGGGTTAAAATACCGGATCAATATTCACGATGATTTTCTGCTGAGGCATCACGCGAAAAAAATCAATCAGTTTGTACCGCCCGGGGCCTTTGAAGGCGCCTGGCTGGATGGCGATACTTTTTTCGAAGAGGATGATTTTCTTTCCTATACCCCGGAACTAAGCCGTAACTATCAGCAATTTTCCGGGGATAAATTATTGCACGACTGGGCTGTTTTTCTGATTCGTAAACAAAATCAAAACACCATCCGTCATCCGCGACTGGAACGGCAATATACCGCCTATCTAAACGGAACACTGCTGCCCAAACTCAACTATATCCATCCCGAAACCACCATTAAGGCAAGCCTGACCAACCCTTTTTTCTGTCATTTTCTGCCCGTGGGTAAAACGGTTTATCGTATTGATGACAACCGGTTGATTTACGATCCCCAATATCGCCGGGATGTACACATTTTTCTCAAACGTATCGCCACTCATCATCGTTTGCACGGCTCGGATATCATAAATATTCAAATGGGCGATCTGTTAAATATCGGTCTGTCCTTTCGGGAAAAAGCCTTGTTTTATCTGTTACTCGCCTTCTGGGGCGCCACCCGTTTTCAGAACCGCTTCCGTATCGATGCCGACACCGCCGATCTGTTTAAAATGATTCTGGAAACAGGCAGTGAACGGTTAGCCGGTCATCAACATTTTCAGTCCGGCATAACTCATTTATTGAAACTGATACAGATCAGCCGGCCCGTTGACAGAATCTTGGTACTGTTCCCCGATTCGGATGCGGAGTGGTCCTTTTTGTATGACGTCCTGGCAATCCTGGAACGTCAGCATGCCGAGTTTGATCTGATCGCGCCGGAGGTATTATTACAAAACACCGAATTTAACGCCCAAACCCGGCGTATCGAATGCAACAACCGGGAATATGCGCTGTTACTGCTCCCCGGCCTGCATCACCTGGCCTTGGATGTTTTACAAAAAATTGTGGCTATGTACATGCAGGGCGCGCTTTGCGTTACCATTGGTCAATTACCCCACATTTCCGAAACAAACAGCGCTTTATACGCCACCTTTCACAATGCCCTATGGCTCAACCCTGTAAAAGGCCGCGCCCTAAACTTTAAAACATCCGAACAAAACGGTTACAGTTATTTTATCAGCCAGGCCACGGCCATGGAGCATATCCTCCGTGAGCACACCCTTCCCGCTACCCTGCATTTTTTCAACCTGCCGGAAGGTCTCTGTTATTTTGAACGCCATCTGGACAATACAATTTATATTTTTCTACTTAACACAACCGCGCGGTCCGTTCATCCCGGACGGTTTTCCGTAAAACAACAAGGCACATTAAGCGTTTGGCACGGTGGTCAGGCACCACGGTTGAAGCGCCTTAAAAACTATACTTTTTCTCCGGCGAGTGATGAATTTCCCCTGGAGATTCCTGAATTCAGTTTCCTGGTTTTTCAATGGCGGGCGCTTAAGACAACGGAAGAGAATGACCACATTCAGGAAATCCCCAATCAGGACTGGCATGTGGAAATAGACGGACAGGAACATCTCTCCCGTCTGGGAGACCGCAGCGTGGAAGCGCCTTATAATCACAAAACCATTCACTATTCAAAAATTGTGGACATAGATGCCAAACTGCTTAATAATCACAAGGTGTTTTTAAATTTGGGCATGGTCAGGGACTGGTGTTACATTCGAATAAACGATAAAGATACGGTTTATTGCCTCTATCCGCCTTTTGAAGTGGACATCACGCCGTGGCTGGTACCGGGAAAAAACGGGATTACCGTTTCAGTGGGTCATCGATTATCCAACTACCTGGCCATGCACGATCTTCAGGAACAACAAGTGATACCGGTATTGCCCTACGGCCTGCTCGGCCCGGTAACCATCATCTATCGCACCCATTCCGGTTAAAAAATAGTACGACCGTATATATAGGGCTTACTCCGGCGCGCCTTCTTTTATCCAGTTTCGAATGCCCTCGATTTCACGCTCCGTGAGTGGAGCACGGTTGTAACTAAGCGGTGGCTGGCGTTCAAAACCGGCGTAATTGGATTCGGTAATAATCAGATATAACGGCGCCTGTTCCGGATTCAGGGCATCCTTCACCGGATCAACCAGGGGCACGCTCAATCCCGGTATTACATGACTAATAAATATTTCCCTTGTGGAGAAAAACAACAGATTATCCGGATTTTCCGCCGTGTGGCATTGTGAACCAAATCCGCATTTTCCGTTGAATAACGGTTGCAGGTCTTTATAATAGCTGATGTTACTATCGGGTACGGGATATTCAGTAAGATAAGGAGCGGTACCCTGATCGTTGCAGCGCATCAATGCTGAACCCATAAAAAAAAACAGTATTATGATAAAATTGACGGATTTCACACTATGTTTTCCGTAAGTTAAGTTATTTGTTAACAGGCTTTTGTCCCATTATCCGGTTAAATGTAAAGTATATTCCAACCGAGACGAAGATAGAACGCAATCATATAGACTGCAAGACCTGTAACTAAACTTTTATTTTTAAACTATTTAATACTATGGAAAATACCCGGCCTCTAAAGATTT